>NZ_JBSHBN010000006.1:16784-105476 GCF_053612025.1 Kitasatospora sp. NPDC054768 | reverse complement strand
CTCCATCACCGCCTTCTCCCCCGCCTCCGCGGCCTCCTCACCACGCCCCGACAACAGCACCAACCGCCCCACCCCGCGCTCCGCCGCCAACCGCGAGAACGCCCCCACCGCCTCCACCGCACCCGGGAACGCCAGATCCGGGTAGTACGTCAGATACGCCGCACTCACCCCCTCCAACGCCCCCTCCCACGTCCCCTCGTCGTGCCAGTCGAACGGCACCGCACCCGAACGCGACCCCACCCGCACCCCGAAACCCCGCGCCGCCAGCCGGTCCGCCACCCGACGACCCGTCTTCCCCGTCCCACCGACCACCAGCACCACACCGGACCCGACCGCGAGATCCACCACACCAGCCATCACAATCACCCTCACTCGGAGTAGGAGCCTGTTCGGATCGTCGGACCGGCCGGGTTCCGTGAACCCTGCGCGTCCGTCCTCGTGTCCACCAGTCAAGGCCACTCCGGGCCGGCGAACCATAGCCTCCGCACTCAGCTCCATGCGCCAGCGTCTACGCCCCCGCGCGCGCCCTCCGCCCTCCACCAGAACACACCCGGGCCGCCCCGGACCACCCGCCTCGACCTGGCCTCCAGCGGCCCTTGAGCGCCCGGGCGGGCGGCGGAAGGCCGAGCAGCGGAACGGCCGGGCGGCGGAACGTGTGGCGGGCGGCGGTGCGGGGCTGTGCTCCCGGCGATAGCCATTCACGCTGTTCACGGAATGGGGGTCCGGCGGGGCGTGCCCGGCCCGTGCGGGGGGCTCGTCAGCGGAAGGCGGCGACGTTCTCGGCGGCCCAGTGGTGGAACGGCCTCGCGGGGGATCCGGTGACCCGCTCGACGGTGTCGCGCACCTCCACCAGGCCGTCGTTGACGTCCCCGCCCGTCACGTCGAGCACCGCGTCCGCCGCCTCGGCTCCCAGGGCCTCGGCCAGCTCCCGCCGGGCCTCCTCCCGGCCGATCACCGCGAGGGGCACCGCCCGCCCGAGGGCCGCCGCGATGGCCGCCACCTGCTGCCGGGCCGTCACCCGCTCCGGCCCGGTCAGCGCGTACACCCGTCCCCGGTGGCCGGGCCCGGTCAGCGCAACCCGCGCCACCGCCGCGACGTCCGCGGGGTGGATCGTGGGCAGCCCGGTGTCCGCGTACGGCACGCGGACCGTCCCGCGCTCGCGGATCGCCGACGCCCACCACAGGGCGTTGGAGGCGAACTGGGTCGGCCGCAGGACCGTCCACGCCATGCCGCTGTCCATGACCAGCCGCTCGACGTCCGCGTTCTCCCGGGCGGGGCCCAGGTGCGGATGCGTCTCGACGGTGACGGACGACACCAGCACCACGTGCTCGACGCCGGCGCGCCGGGCGGCGTCGAGGATCCCGGCATCGGAGCCGATCCGCGACACCAGGAACAGCGAGCGCACCCCGTCGAGGGCGGGCGCCAGGGAGGCCGGGTCGGCGAGGTCGCCCTCGCGCACCTCCACGCCCTCGGGGAACCGGGCCCGGGCGCCGTCCCGGGTGAGGCCCCGCAGGGGGCCGGCCCCGCAGGCCCGCAGCTCCTCCAGCAGGGAACGTCCGATGTTGCCGGTGGCTCCGGTCACGAGAATCATGCGGTCTCTCCTGTCGCCCGACGATCGATCGGGTGAAGGCTAGGAGCTCAAGCCGACTTGAGGTCAAGGAGGCCACCGGCGGAGGCGCCGGACCCGCCCTCCACCGGCCGTGCGACCATCGGGCGGGCAAGCGGCCACGACAGGACGGAAGAGAGAACCCCGGTGACCGAGACAGCAGCGGCCGGCTCGGAAGGCTTCGAGCCGGACGAGCACGTGCGATTCGCACGCTACCGCCGGGCCTTCGCGGACGTGGCTCCCGAGGATGCGGCCGCCCTCGCGGCCCGGGTGCTCACCGACCCCGAGCGCCCGATGGCGAGCTGCGCGGTCTGCGAGTACCTGGACCGGCGCGCGGCGGAACTGCTGACGGACCCGGGCTTCCCGGCCTGGCGGCGGGAGCTGGCGGGCGCAGTGGCGGCCGACGCGTTCGCCGCCCGGCGCCTGCGGGACTGGGCGCTGCTGCGGGCGATGGCCCTGGGCGAGCCGTGGGAGGAGGAGCAGCTGCTCGCGGCGGAGAACTGGCTCCAGGGACGCCTCGCCGAGGAGTCGCCCGACCGGGCCGCGCTGGGCCTGCTCGCCGAGAACGGCCGCACCCGGCGCACCCGTAACATCGCCAACTCCCGCCTGCGGCGGCTGCGGTAGCGGGCGGAGGGGGCCGGAACCATCGGCCTCCGCCGCCCGCGACCGGGGGGTCAGCGGACCATGGCCGCCAGGACGCTGCGCCAGTCCTCGCCGGGCTCGGGGGCGAGCGGGCCGGCCAGGGTGTCCGCCCGGTAGTGCCAGGGGCGGCGGAGTTCCCCGTCGGCGTCGGGGGTGGCGGCGATCGGGCTGTCGGAGCCGAGCAGGCGGACCAGTTCGGCGGTGAAGTCGGCCCAGGAGAGGTGCCCGCTCACCGCGTTGACGACCCGGCCGGCGGCGGGGTGGTCCGGGGTGAGGCAGGCGCCGAGGGCGCGGGCCAGGGCGGCGGAGTGCACCCAGGAGGCTCCGTGCCACTCCTCGGCGTCCGGCAGGCCGATCGGCCGGCCGGCCAGGGCGGCCTGGTAGAGGGGGCCGGTGGCGCCCCAGCGGAGCTGGTCGCGCAGGCGGTGGTGCGGGCCCCAGACGATCGGGGAGCGGACGGCCACGGCCTGGCCCCGGCCGGTCGCGGCGGCCTCGAAGAGGATCCGCTCGCAGTCCAGCTTGGCCTGCCCGTACGGGGTGACGGGTGCGCTGCTGGGGCCGCCCTCGGGGACCTCGGTGCCGGCCGGGCGGCCGTACGCGTCGATGCTGCTGACGAAGACGAACGGGCCGCCCCGCCAGCCGTCGACCAGGGCGCGCATGGCGGCGAGGTCGGTGGCGTGGTCGGTGAAGGTGCAGGCGGAGTGGATGACGGCGTCGACGCCGTCGACGGCCCGGCGCAGGCTGTCGAGGTCGCCGAGGTCGCCTTCCGCCACCTCGGCGCCGTTCAGCGCGGGCAGGTGCGCGGACTCCGGCCGGACCAGGACCCGGACCGGCCGGCCCTGGGCCATCAGCTCCTGGAGCACGGCCGCGCCGACCCCGCCGGTGGCGCCGGTGAGCAGGACGGTGCCGGTGCGGGCGCCGGTGGTCCGCGAACGGGCACCGGCCTGGGCGAGGGCCGCGCGGCGCTCGTCCGTGCGGGTGGCGAGCAGGGCGGCGAGGGCGCGCGGGGTGCGCTGCTCCAGGATGTCGAGGCCGGTGAGCGGCAGCCCGGTACGGGTGCGCAGGCGTTCGGCGAGCTGGACGGCGACCAGGGAGTGGCCGCCGAGGGCGAAGAAGTCGCCGTCGGCGGTCGGGGTCGTGCCGAGGAGTTCGCCGAAGGCCTGCCGTACGACGTCCAGCGGGCCTGCCTCCAGCGGGCCCTCCGCCGCCGCGGTGGCGCCGGGCAAAACGGTGGCGCCGGGCAGCACGGTGGCGCCGGGCAGCCGGTCGCGGTCGGGGGTGCCGTCGGGGTGGCGGGGCAGCCGGTCCACGAGGGTGACCGCGAGCGGCAGTTCGGCGGCCGGCAGGCGCCCGCGCAGGGCGGCCCGCAGGGCGCTGCCGCTCGGCGCGACCGGCCCGCGGACCACCGCGTAGGCGAGCGGCGGGCCGTCCGGCTTCTCGACCACGGCCGCCTCGACCACCGCCGGATCGGCCGACAGGGCTTCCACGACCGGGTGTTCAGCGGCCGTCAACCGCTCTCCGGGCAGTTCGGACAGCCGCCGTTCCGGGTCGGCGGCCACGGCGGTGAGCAGTTCGGCGAAGGCGCCGAGCAGCCGGGCGGCGGTGTCCGGATCCAGCGCGTCCCGGTCGTGCTGCAGCAGGCAGCGCGGCCCCGGGCCGTCCTCCAGCAGCAGGGTGATGCCGAACTTGGCCAGCCCCAGGTCGAGTTCCACGTTCTCGGTGTCGAGGCCCGGCAGCGCCAGCGGGTCGACGGTCTGGACCAGGTCGCAGCTGACCGAGAGCAACGGCGTGCCGTCCGCGCCGCGCGCGGCCGCGCCGAGCCGCTCGACCACCAGGTCGAGGGGCACCTCGTGGTGCTGCTGGGCGTCGAGCAGGGCGGTGCGGACCAGGGCGAGCAGCTCGGTGAACGACGGGTCCCCGGACGGATTCGCCCGCACGGCGAGGGTGTTGACCGCGAGCCCGACGGTCCGGCGGAACTCGGGCCGCGCCCGGTGGCCGCTGGCGCAGCCGAGGACGAGGTCGTCCTGCCCGGAGGCGATGCCCAGCGCGGCGAAGGCGGCGGCCAGCACGACGGTGTACAGCGTGGCGCCGTGCCGCGCGCCGAGGACGCGCAGCTGTTCCACCACGGCGGGATCCAGCGGGGCGGCGTGCAGCGCGGCGCGGCGCTCCCGGGCGCCGGGCGGGACGGGCCGCAGCAGGGGCAGCGGCCGGGCGCCGGACAGCCTGGCCGCGAGGACGCCGGCGCTGGCCGTCAGCTCGGCCTCGCGGGCGCGTTCCTGGCGGGCGTAGTCGGCGTACGAGGGGGCCGGCGGCGGGAGCCGGTTCGGCTCGCCGTCGCGCGCGGCGCGGTACAGCTCGGCGAGGTCCGAGGTGAGGAGGCCCAACGTTCCGCCGTCCACCGCGATGTGATGGATGGTCAGCAGCAGCGTGTGGTCGTCGGGGCCGTGCCGCAGGAGCAGGGCGCGCAGCACCGGGCCGGTGGCGAGGTCGAACGGCCGGGCGGCCTCGGCGGCGAGCTGCTCCGGGCCGGTGGCGTCCAGGACCGGCAGCGGCACCGGGACGACCGGGTCGATCTGCTGGTACGGCTCGTCGCCCCGGCGCGGGTAGCGGGTGCGCAGGACGGCGTGCCGCTCGGTCAGGCCGGTGATCGCGGTGGCGAGGGCCGCCAAGTCGAGCGGGCCGCGCAGCCGGGTGGCGACCGGCACGTTGTAGAGGGCGCCGCCCTGGCCGAGGTGGTCCATCAGCCACATCCGCTGCTGGGCGTGCGAGAGCGGGGCGGGGCCGGTCGATTCGGCGGGGCCGGTCTGCGGTGCGAAGGTGACGGGGGTGGCGGCGCGGCGGTTGCGGGCGCGGCGCAGCAGGTCGCTCTGGTCGACGGTGGTCATCGGTCGGCTCCGGGGGTGTCGTCGGCGGCCCGCAGGGCGCGCTCCAGCAGCTCGGCCTGGGCGGCGACGGTCGGGTGGCCGAGGAAGTCGGCGAGCGACAGCTCGACCCCGAGGTCCTCGCGCAGGTCGTCCACCACCCACATGGCGAGCAGCGAGTGCCCGCCCTCGGCGAGGAAGTCGGCGGACGGGTCGGTGATCGGGCGTTCCAGGGCGCGGCTCCACGCCTCGGCGACGACCTGTTCGATCGGGCCGAGTTCGGCGGCGGCGGACGGCTGTGCCCCGTCCGGTTCGTCGGCGGCCAGCGCCCGCCGGTCCACCTTTCCGCTGCCGGTCAGCGGCAGCGCGGCGAGCACCGTCCAGGCGGTGGGCACCAGGTGGGCGGGCAGCCGCTCGGCCAGAGCGGCCCGCAGCGCCTCGACGGCCGGGCGGGAGCCCTCGGCGAGGACCAGGCAGGCGGTGAGCGCGGCGTCGACCTGTCCGGCGCGGCGGACCACGACCGCCGCCTCGGCGACCTCGGGCAGTTGGAGCAGCGCGTGCTCGACCTCGCCGGGTTCGATCCGGAAGCCGCGCACCTTGACCTGGTCGTCGGTGCGCCCGTGGTACTCCAGGGCGCCGTCCGGCCGTTCGGCGACCCGGTCGCCGCTGCGGTAGGCGCGTCCGATGCCGGGCAGTTCGCGGAAGCGCTCGGCGGTCAGCTCCGGCCGGTCGAGGTAGCCGAGGGCCAGCCGGTCGCCGGCGATCCACAGTTCGCCGACGCTGCCCGGCGCCACCGGCGCGAGCCGCTCGTCCAGGACGTACGCCCGGGTGCCGCCGAAGGCCCGGCCGATCGGGACGGATCCGGCGCAGTCGGCCCGGGTGACCCGGTGCAGGGTGGTGAAGGTGGTGGCCTCGGTCGGCCCGTACGCGTTGATCAGTTCGAGCCACGGGAAGGCCTGCAGCACGGCGCCCGCGTACTCGGAGGAGAGTGCCTCGCCGCCGACGACCAGGGTGCGCAGCACGCCGAAGACCCGGGACCGCCGGGCGGCCAGGTGGTGGAAGAGCGCGGTGGTGAGGAAGACGGTGGTGACGCCGAAGCTCTCGACGTCGCGGACCAGGTCCTCGGCGCTGGGGCGCTCGCTCGGGGAGACGGCCACGGCGGCGCCCCGGGCGAGCGGGGCCCACAGTTCGAAGGTGGTGGCGTCGAAGGAGACGGTGGAGTGGAAGAGCACCCGGTCGCGTGGGCCGAGGCCGATCGAGTCCTCGGCGGTGGCCAGGTCGGCGACGGCGCTGTGCGGGACGAGGACGCCCTTGGGGCGGCCGGTGGAGCCGGAGGTGTAGTAGAGCAGGGCGGGCGCGGCCGGGTCGGCGGCGTCGGGCGCCGTGCCGTCGGCGGCCTCGGTGCCGCGCTCGGTCAGCGCCAGGGTGCGGTCCTCGGGGAGCCCGGCCTCGGCGAGCAGTCCCTTGTCGCCGAGGACGAGCCGGACGTCCGCGTCGGCGATCATTTCGGCGATCCGCGGGCGCGGGTAGGCCGGGTCGAGCGGGACGACCAGTGCGCCGGCCCGCCAGACGGCGAGCTGGGCGACGACGAATCGGGTCGAGCGGGCGCACAGCAGGGCGACGGCGCTGCCGGGGCCGATCCCCCGATCGGCCAGGACGGCGGCCAACCGACCGGCGGCGTCGACGAGTTCGCGGTAGGTCAGGACGGTGGAGCCGTCGGTCACGGCGAGCGCGTCGGGCCGCTGCTCGGCCTGCCGGGCGACCAGGGCGGGCAGCGGGGTGGGCAGGGCTGGCGGGGCTTCGGTGGTCCGGTCGAGCGGAGCCGCGGGGGTCGCGGGATGCGCGGAGGTCGCGGGGTGCGCGCGGTGCGCGGTGGTCCTGGTGGTCATGGGTGGTTCCCTTCCGGGCGCCCCGGCCGGGTGGGCCGGGGCGCCCCGCTGAGGAGGTTCGGGCGGGGTCAGGCGGTCGCGGCCAGATCGGCCACCCGCTCCTCGACCAGCCGGGCGACGGCCCGCAGGTCGGGCTGGCGCAGCACCAGGGGGGCGCGCAGCCGTACGCCGTACTCGTTCTCCAGGGCCTCCAGCAGTCTTGCCGCGGCGAGCGAATTGCCGCCCGACGCGAGGAAGTTGTCCTCGGGCCCGAGGTCGGCACGGCCGATCAGCCCGCGGCAGAGCTTCAGTACGGTGCGCTCGACCGGGGTACCGGCCTCGTCCGCCGGGGCCTCCTCGTCCGGGGCCGGCGCGTCGGCCAGCAGGGCCGGGCGGTCCACCTTGCCGTTGGCGTCCAGCGGGAAGCGCTCCACCAGCCGGACGGCGGAGGGCACGGCCTGCTCGGGCAGCCACGGGCGGACGGCGTCGAGCAGCGCCGCGGGGTCGGCGCCGTCCTCGGCCTGGACGAAGGCGAGCAGCCGGACCCCGCCGGTCGGCGCCTGCTCGGCGGCGACCACCGCCCGGCGCACCTTCGGGTCGCGTTCGAAGGCGGCCTCGACCTCGGCGGGTTCGATCCGCACGCCGCTGACCTTGACCTGGTCGTCGAGGCGGCCGTGGAACTCCAGCACGCCGTCCGGGCGCATGACCACCCGGTCGCCGGTGCGGTAGACCCGGTCCGTGCCGACCACGCCGGCGGGCGCGCCGACGAAACGGCGGGCGGTCAGCTCGGGGTCGAGGTACCCGGCGGCCAGGCCTCGGCCGCCGATCCGCAGCTCGCCGGCCGTGCCGCGCGGCACCGGGCGGCCGTCCTCGTCGGTGACCAGGAGGACGGCGCCGTCGATCGGCAGGCCGATCGGCGGGGCGCCGGCACCGTGGTCGCCGCCGGGGGCCATGGTGTGCACGGTGGTGGTGACGGTGGCCTCGGCGGGGCCGTACGCGTTGTGGACGGTCGCGGTGACGTCGGGCCCGGGGGCGCGGCGCAGCCGGTCGCCGCCGATCACCAGGTGGCGCAGCGGCGACTCGGCGGGCCAGGGCCGGCCGAGGAGGGGCTCGGCCAGCGGGGTGGGCAGGATGGACACGGTGACGCCGGCCTCGCGCCACCAGTCGGTGAGCGCACCGGTGTCCCAGCGGACCGCCTCGGGGGCGACCACCAGGGCCGCGCCGGAGGTGAGGCCGGCCCACAGCTCCTGCATGTGCGGGTCGAAGGCGACGCCGATCAGCAAGCTGTGCCGCTCCCCGGGGCCGAGGCCGGTCAGTCCGCGGTACCACTGCAACAGCGCGCCGAGCGCGGGCTCGGTGACGGCGACGGCCTTCGGGGTGCCGGTGGAGCCGGAGGTGAGCACCGCGTAGTGGGTACCGGCCGGGACGCGCACCTGCTCGCCCGGGTTCAGGGCGGCCACCACGCCGGCGGTGGGCAGGTCCAGCGGCAGCCGCTCGCCGCCGGGCGGCAGCAGGTCCGGCTCGCCGACCAGGCAGGCCGGGCGCAGTTGCTCGGCGACGGCGCGCAGCCGGTGCTCGCCGGGGCGCGGGCCGAGCGGCAGGTGGACGGCGCCGAGCTTGGCGGCGGCCAGGGTGACGGCGACCAGCGAGACCGAGTGGGCGAGGCAGACGCCGAGCAGGTCGCCCGGGCCGACCTTGCCGCGCAGGGCCTCGGCCACGGTGTCGGCGAGGCGGTCGAGTTCGGCGTAGCTGTAGACCTGCTCGCCGTCGATCAGGGCGGGGGCGTCGGGGGTGCGGTGCGCCCAGGTGGTGAAGAGGTCGAGCACCGCACCGTCCTGGTGCGGACGGCCGTAACCGATGCTCGGGGCGTCGGTGTTCGGAGTCCCGGTGTTCGGAGTCCCGGTGTTCGGAGTCCCGGTGTTCGGAGTCCCGGTGTTCGCGGCGTCGACGCTCGGGGCGTCCGCGTTCGGGACCTTCGTGTCAAGGTGTTCCATCATCATCTCCAGGAAGTCGCGTACGAAGGTGACGCTTCGTCAGTTCAGGCCCATGGAACGGGCGATGATCACCTTCTGGACCTCCGAGGTCCCCTCGATGATCGTGGTCATCCGGACGTAGCGGTACAGGAACTCCAGCGGGTGCCCGCGCACCCAGCCGGTGGCCCCGTGCACCTGGAGCGAGCGGTCCACCGCGCGCACGGCGGTCTCGGAGGCGGTGAGCTTGGCGAGCGCCGCGTTCTCGGGGGACTCGGTGCCCTCGTCGACCAGCCGGGCGCAGGCGAGGGTGAGCAGCTTGGACGCCTCGACCTCGGCCCGGGTGGCGACCAGGTGCTCCTGGATGTGCTGGTACTCGCCGATCACCCGGCCGAAGGCCCGCCGGTCCTTGGCGTACTCGACGCCGATCCGCAGCGCGTGCTCGGCGATGCCGTTGCACATCGCGGCGACCACCAGGCGGCCGCGCGAGAGGCTGTCGATGGCGAGGGCGGTGGCCGCGCCGACGCCCTCCTCGCCGCCGATCACGGCCTCCGGGCCGGCGGTGACCCCGTCCAGCAGCAGCTCGAACAGCGGCTCGCCGGACATCCCCTCGTAGCGCTGGCCGATCCGCAGCCCGGGCTGGTCCATCGGCAGCACGAAGGCGGTGGCGCCGGCCGTGGGGCCGGCCCCGTCGCCGAGGTCGGTGGCGGCGACGACCAGCGCGATCCCGGCGTGCTCGGCGTTGCTGACGAAGGTCTTGCGGCCGTTCAGCACCCAGCCCTCGCCGGCGCGCACGGCGGTGGTGGTGAGGTGGAACGCGTCGGAGCCGGCGTGCGGCTCGGTGAGGGCGAGGCAGCGGGTCTGCTCGCCGCGCACCAGCGGGACCAGGTGGCGCTCGACCTGCTCGGGGGTGCCGTGCCGCAGCAGCGGGCTGGGCCCGTCGGAGCCGGCCAGCGCGTACGGGGCGAGCACGCAGCCGCTGCGCCCGGCGGCGTGGTGCAGCAGGACGACGGCGGTGAACGGCATGTCGGCGCCGCCGAGCTCCTCGGGGTAGTCGCCCGCGTAGAAGCCGAGGGCGGCGGAGCGCTTGCGGACGTAGGTCCGCAGGTCGGCCGGGACCTGGTCGGCGGTCTCGGGCAGCTCGGCTGCCAGCGGCACGAGTTCGCGGCGCACGAAGCTCTCGAAGGCCTCGACGAGCTCGCGGTGGCCGGCTTCCAGGACGGCGGAGGGCGAAGTCACTTGGCACCACCGGTGGTGAGGGCCTTGGCCTGGTCGGCCAGTACGGCGTGTCGGAAGAGGGTGCGCAGCGGCGGCCGGCTGCCGAGGTGCGGCTCCAGGTACGCGGCGAGCTGGGCGGCGAGCAGCGAGTGGCCGCCGACCTCGAAGAAGTGCGAGTCCGCGGCGAAGCGGTCGTGGCCGAGCACCTCGCGCCAGGCGGCGGCGATCAGCTGCTGGCCGGGGTCGGTGAACTCGCTCGGCTCGACCTCCTCCGCCTCCGGGGCCTCGTCCGCCAGGCGGGCGAGGGCGGCGCGGTCGGGCTTGCCGCCGGGCAGGGTCGGCATCGCGGCGACGGCCGTCCAGCTCGCCGGGACGAGTCCGCCGGGCAGCCGGCGGGCGAGCGCCTCGTGCAGGGCGGCCTGGTCGGGGCGGTCGGCGCCCTCCAGGAAGCCGACCAGGCGGGGGCCGGTCTGCGGGTCGGTGTGCAGCAGCACCGCGCAGGAGCGGCCGCCGAGTTCGGCGGAGGCCGCGGCCTCGATCTCCTCCAGCTCGATCCGGTGGCCGCGCAGCTTGACCTGGTTGTCGGCGCGGCCGAGGAAGCGCAGCCGCCCGTCCAGGTCGCGGTAGCCGCGGTCACCGGTGCGGTAGACGCGGGCGTCGTCGAGCGCGGGGACGGTCGTGAAGCGGGCCGCGGTGGGCTCCGGCAGCCCCAGGTAGCCCTCGGCCAACAGGGGTCCGCCGACGACGAGTTCGCCGACGCAGCCGGGGGCGAGCGGGCGCAGCGTGTCGTCCAGGACGTGGATGCGCACACCGTCGAGTTCGGCGCCGAGCGGGATCTCGCCGTCCTCGGCGACGTCGGCGTCGGTGACCTCGTACACGGTGGAGGTGACGGTGGCCTCGGTGACGCCGTAGGCGTTCAGCACGGTGGTGGCCCCGGTCAGGCCGGCCAGCGCCCGGGCGGGCAGCCGCTCGCCGCCGAGCACCAGCAGGCGGGGCGCCCAGCGGCCGTCGCGCAGCGCCTCGCGCAGGTCCTCGCGGACGGCGAGCAGGTAGCTGGTGGGCAGGTTGGCGACCGTGACGCCGCGGGCGGCCAGCACGGCCACCAGCTCGGGCCCGGTGGGCACCTCGCGCTGCGGCACGACGAGGGCGGCGCCGGCCGTGAGGGCGGGCAGCACCTCCTCCAGGGCCACGTCGAAGGACGGCCGGGCGAACAGCAGCACCCGGTCGGCGGAGGTGAGCCGGTAGCGGTCGGCGATCGCGGCGACGTACCCGGCGAGGGCCTCGCGGCCGACCAGGACGGGCTTGGGCACGCCGGTGGAGCCGGAGGTGTGGATCACATAGGCGGCGCCGTCCAGCGCGGCGGCGGGCTCGGCCTTCGGGAAGGCGGGGCCGTCCAGCAGGGCCGGGGTGACGCCCTCGGCGGGCAGTGCCAGCGCGCTCTGCCGGGTGGCGAGGACGAGCGCCGGGCCGAGCCGCTCCAGCAGCAGCCCGAGCCGGGCGGCCGGGTCCTCGGTGGACAGCGGCGCGTACACGGCGCCGTACCGCAGGCAGGCGAGCAGGGCGACCACGCTGTCGGAGCCGCGCGGCAGCACGGTGGCCACCGGCTGGCCGGGGGTGACTCCGGCGGCGCGCAGCCGCTCGACCAACTCGGTGACCCTGCGGTCGAGTTCGCCGTAGCTGATCCGCTCGGTGCCGGCCAGCAGGGCGAGCGAGGTCGGGTCGTGGGCGGCGGCCGGGTCGAGTGCGGCCGGGGTGACCGGGGCGGCCGGTTCGGCCTCGGGCGCGGGGGCCAGCCCGGCGATCGGCGCCTGCGGGCGGTCCAGGTAGCAGCGCAGCAGCTCCAGCAGCCGCTCCGACAGCAGCACCGCCTCGGACTCGCGGAACAGGTCGGCGTCGTAGTCCCAGACCAGGGTCATCCCGGCGGCGCCGTGCTTCTCTCCGACCACCCGGCGGTCGTCGGGCAGCAGCACCAGGTCGAGGTCGAAGCGGGTGGTGCCGGTGTTGAAGCCCTCGTACAGCGAGACCTCCAGCCCGGGCGCCTGGACGTCGGGCAGTGCCGCGTCGTGCGCGCTGAACATCACGTTGAACAGCGGGTTGTCGGCGCCGGTGGTGTGCAGCCCGAGCCGGCGGGTCAGCTCCTGGACCGGCAGGTCCTGGTACGGCAGGGCACGCAGCAGGACGTCGGTCACCTCGTCCACGGCGTCGGTGCCGGGGACCGCCGGGTCGAGCCGCAGGCGCAGCGGGACGGTGTTGACGAACATGCCGACGGTGCCCTCGAAGCCCTCCGGGCGGTTGCCGACGGCGGTGCCGATCACCACCTCGCGGTGGCCGCTGTGCCGGCGCAGCAGCTCGGCGAACAGGGCGAGCAGGGTGCTGAACGGGGTGTGGCCGTCGGCCTTGCTGCGCTCACGCAGCCGCTCGGCCAGGTCGGCCCCGATCGACTGGCGCAGCTGGCCGCCGCGGTGGCGCCGTTCGGCACCCGGCCGGGCCAGCCCGGGGAGGGTGACCTCGCGCGGGGCGTCGGTCAGCTCCTTGGTCCAGAAGTCGAGTCCGCGGTCCCGGGGGAGGTCGGCGGCGGCGCGGGCGTGGTCCTCGTAGGAGGGCGCGGTGGGCAGCTCGTACGGCTCGCCGAGGACGGTGGCGCGGTAGACGGTGAACAGGTCGCGCAGCAGGATCGCGAAGGAGTGGCCGTCGTGGACGAGGTGGTGTTCGACGTGGATCAGCCGGTGGTGGTCGTCGCCGAGCCGGACCAGGTGCCAGCGCAGCACCGGCGCCCGCTCGGTGTCCAGCGGCTCCTCGGCCTCGGCGGCGAGCAGCCGGCGGAAGGTGGCCTCCGGGTCCTGCTCGGCTGCGAAGTCGCTGTGGCGCAGCTCCGGTTCGCAGACGTCGGCGACCCGCTGGCCGGGCAGCCCCTCCGGCCTGGGCACCAACTCCAGCCGCAGACCGGGGTGGTGGGCCAGCACGGCGGCCAGGCCGGTGCGCAGCGCGTCCCGGTCGAGGGTGCCCCACAGGTCGAGGACGGCGGTGAAGTTGTAGGCGCGACTGCCCGGCAGCATCTGCTCGTGCAGCCAGACGATCTCCTGCGAGGGAGAGAGTGCGAACATGGTCGATTCCCTTGTGTGGTGGGCTTGTCGGCACTGCGGTGGCCGGACGCGGACGTGGGGTGTTCCCGTGCCGGCCGGCGGCCCAGGGGCGTACCGGGGTGAGGTGCGGCCCTGGGCCCGGGGTCCCGTCCGGCGGCGTGTCGGACGCGCGCGAACGGGCGTGGTGGGTCGTGGCGGATCCGTCGTGGCTCCGTGGTGGATCCGTCGTGGGTCCGTCGCGGGAGTTCGGGGCCCGCGGGGTGGGGCGTGCGGTCGGACGCCTGCGGTCAGGCCCGTGCGGGCGGGTGGACGACGCGGTCGGGCGGCCGACGTGGCCGGCCGGGCGCGTCAGGCCTGCGGGACCGGGACCGGCCGGGTGTGCAGGTGGTGCCGCAGCACGGCGAGCAGTTCGCCGAAGGCGGCCCGGGCGTCGGCCTCGGGGAAGCGGTCGCGGTCCCAGGCCAGCCGGATCAGCAGGTCGTCGCCGTGCGAGGCGGAGACGGCCAGCGGTGCGGCGAGCGGGCGCCCGTCCAGGTGGGTCTCCCGGCCGGGGGTGCCGCCGAGCACCAGCGGTGGACGGCGGTGCAGGTCCTCCATGGTGAGCAGGCCGTCCAGGGCGCCCGACCACGGGGCCCCGGCGGTGCGGGCGGCGCGGACCACCTCGTCGAAGGGGGTTCCGGCCTGGTCGAGGTCGTCCCACCAGGCGTCCGCGAGGGCGTCCAGGTCCGCGACCGGACCCGAAGTCGCCGGGTGCACCAGGGTGTTGAGGAAGCAGCCGAGCGCGGCGGGTGCGCCCGCCGGTCGTCCGCCCCACGGGTAGCCGAGCGCGAGCGGCCCTCCCCCGGTCTCCGGCCGGGCCGCCCCGTCCACCCCGTCCGCCCCGTGCAGCCGGTGCAGGGCCGAGCCGACCGCGTCCAGCAGGGCCGGGAAGACGGCGCCGCGGGTGGCGCCCCCGGCGGTGGGCAGCCGCTCGGTGAGCATGCCGGTGGACGTCGCCGCGCCGCCGCCCGCCCCGGTCAGGCCGCCCAGCCGGCGGCCCCAGTGGGCCTGGGCGGCGGGGCCGCCTGCGGCGTCCTCGGCGGCGAGCTGCAGTTCGACGGCCTGCCGGTAGTCGGCCAGCGCCCGGGGGTCGGGCCGGTCCGCCGGTGGCTCGTCCCGCTCGTACGCGGTACCGAGTTCGGCGGTGAGCAGGCCGAGCGACTGCTCGTCGCAGGCGGCGTGGTCCAGTGCGAGGGCGAGCAGTTCCTCGTCCCCGTCCGGGTCCGCGGCCACCAGCAGGCGCAGCGCGGGTCCGTCGCCGGGCCAGTTCGACAGGGCCTCGCGCAGCGCCGCACGGGCGGTGCCGCCGGGGGCGACGGCGATCCGGGCGGCCTCGGCCGAGGGGCCGCCGGTGCGCAGCACGGGTGTGCCGCGCACGGTCGCGAATCCGCCGCACAGCGCCGGGTGGTGGGCGGCCACGGCGGCCGCGGCGCGGGCCAGTCGGCCCAGGTCGAGGGTGCCGCGCGGGTAGGCGAAGAACAGCGGGACGACGTCGGTGCGGCTCTGCGGAGCGAGTCGGCGGGTGATCAGGAAGCGCCGCTGGGCGCCGGTCAGCGGGAGCAGCTCCACCGGGGATTCGGCGGCGGCGGAGCGGTACCGGGCGAGGTAGGCGGCGGTGATGCTGGCGTGCACGGGAACGGTCTCCGGTTTCCGGTCGCGGCTCGGGTCGGGGATCGGTCGGGGATCGGTCAGGGATCGGTCAGGGGGATCGGCCGGTGCCCTGCTCGGGTCCGGGACGTGCGGGATCGGGTTCGGTCGGCAGAAGGGTTCAGGTGCGGTCGGCAGGAAGGGTTCAGGTGCGGAAGGCGCGGGTGGGGCGGCCGGTCAGGACGTGCCGGGGCTCACCGCGCTCTCCTGGTCGGTGGCGTCCGCCTCTGCGTCCGCGTCCTGCCCGGCCGTACGGTCGGGGCCCGGCAGCTCGCGCATCCGCCGCAGCGGGGAGAGCAGCAGCGGCAGCGGCACCAGCAGGAAGCCGGCGGCGCAGAGCCAGAGCGCGGTGCGCGGCCCGGCCGCCTCGGCGACCACGCCGCCGATCAGGGCGCCGATCGGCAGGGTGCCCCACACCAGGAACCGCATGGTGGCGTTCATCCGGCCGAGCAGCTCCGGCGGGCAGATGCTCTGCCGGAAGCTCACCTGGGCGACGTTGTAGGCCACCGCGCCGAACAGCACCACCCCGGAGGCCAGTCCGAACAGCACCACGCCCGCACCGCCTCCGGACAGCGGCCACAGCAGCGCGAACGGCGCCGTCACCACCGTGGACAGCCAGATCAGCCGGGCCTGTCCGATCCACCGGGCGAGCTGCCCGGCGCACAGCGCGCCGGCCAGTCCGCCGACGGCGGAGACCGACAGCAGCACGCCGATGGCTCCCGGCGACAGGTCGAGCACCCGTACCCAGAACACCGTCTGTACGGCGGTCAGCACGGCGGAGAACAGGTTGGACGTGGCGGTGGCGGTTGCGATCGCCCGCAAAAGCGGGTGGCCGAGCACGAACCGCACGCCCTCCCCGACCTCGGCGCGCAGCGAGCGCCCCGGCTCGGGCTCCGGCCGCGGCTCCTCGACCTTGATCCGGACGAGCAGCAGGGCGGAGGCGAGGTAGCCGCAGGCGTCGGCCACGATGGCGAGCGGCGCCCCGAGCAGCTGGACCAGCCCGCCGCCGAGGCCCGGCCCGGCGATCTGCGCCGAGGAACGGACCGTCTCCAGGGCGCCGTTGCCGCCGACCAGTTGCTCGCGCGGCAGGACGGCGGGCAGGAAGGACTGATGGGCGACGTCGAAGAAGACCGTCGCCACCCCGGTGACCAGCGCCACCAGGTAGAGCTGCGGCATGGTCAGCACCCCGAAGGCGGCAGCCGGCGGGATCGACCCGACGGCCAGGCAGCGCACCACGTCGGCCCGGATCAGCACCGGAAGCTTGCGCATCCGGTCCAGCCAGGCGCCCGCGGGCAGGCCGACGAGCAGGAAGGCGGCGGTCTCGGCGGCGGTCAGCAGACCGACCTCGAACGGCGTGGCGTCGAGCACCATCACGGCCACCAAGGGAAGGGCGACCAGGGTGACCTGACTGCCCGTCTGGGCCGCCGCGGCTCCGGTCAGCAGGAGCCGGAAGTCGCGGTGGCCGAGCAGACGGGCCTGGCGGGGGCTGGGCTTCTCGTTCATCGGTGCGACTCTCGGTCACCCCTTCGATACGGGGCAAGCACCAGGTCCGTTTCCGGACGGAACGCAGGTCGGCCGAATCCCGCCACTCCCCCGGCCCGCCTTTGCGCGCTCCTTATGACCGCTTCTCCTGCCGTCACGCCGCCCGCGGCGTCCGTCGGCCTAGGCGGCACCGGCCGACGGGCACTCCGACCGGCTCCGGGCCCGTCCGTCCATTTCCTTGTCCGGTATTCGGACGCCACCTTTCCAGCCACCGGACGGAGAGGCTCAACTTGGCCGGATTCCATGGAGTAGGGCCAGGCCGTCACCTCATCGTGATATCGGCGTGACCGTAGCGAGCCGTAGACAAGGTGACCGGACGGTCACGGACCACCCGAGCCCGCCCCTGTTCCGCCGACCGGTTCGCCGCCCCTGTTCCGCCGACCGGTTCGCCGCCCCTGTTCCGCCGCCCGTTCCACCGACTGCTCCGCCGCCCGCCAGCCGCCCTCAGCCGCCCGACTCCGCCTCCGCCTCCGCCCGGCGGGTGATCGCCAGCACCGCCATGTCGTCGTCCCTGGGCCCACCGGTCCACCGCTCGACGTCCGCCACCAGCGCGTCCAGCACCTCGCCGGGCCCGGCGAACGGCCCCAGCGGGGCCAGCCCGAGCACCGGGTCGTAGAACTCCCCCGCCGTGTCCCGGGCCTCGGTGACCCCGTCGGTCACCAGCAGCAGCGTCCACCCGGCCGGGAACGGCCGGCTCTCCGGCGCCGGGCGCGCCACGCCCAGTCCGCCCATCCCCAGCGGCAGCCCCGGATCCGCCGCGTCCAACCGGCGCACCGGGGGCTCGCCCCCGCCCCGCGGGTACGGGTTCAGCAGGTACGGGCCGGGGTGCCCGCAGTCGAGCGTGCGCACGCTCTCCTCCCCCGGCGGGAACTCCACCAGCAGCGCGGTGATGAACCCCTCCAGCCGCAGTTCCTCGCTCATCCGCTCGCTCTCCCGCAGCAGCGAGTCCTCCAGCGCGTCCGCGAGCGCGGCCAGGTCCGGCAGCCGGTGGGAGTCCTCGCGGAAGGCGCCCAGCAGCACCGAGACCGCCCCGACCGCGTGCAACCCCTTGCCCCGCACGTCGGCGATCAGCCCGCGCACGCCGTACGGGGTGACCTGCAGCGCGTACGCGTCGCCCCCGATCAGCGCCTCGTCCTGGGCGGCCCGGTAGCAGGCCGCGACCGACAGCCGCCCCACCGCCGCGGGGGGCTCCGGCAGCACCGCCCGCTGCGCCGCCTCGGCCACCGACCGCACCCGTGCCAGCCGCCGCCCGTGCCGGGCCACCACCCGGTTCACCCCGATCCCGAGCAGCGCCGCGAACGCCGTGTTCGCCAGCTCCAGGAAGCCGGCCCCGGTCCCGATCGACCCGTCCTGGGTGGACAGCAGCAGGATGCCGAGGACATTGGCCGCCCCCACCGCGACGGTATCCCGCAGCGCCAGCAGCGCGCCCGCCAGCACGGCGGCCGCCGCCAGCAGCGGATCGCCCCAGTAGTCGGTCGGGTCCAGCGCGTTCCACACCAGCCCGCCGGCGGTCAGCAACCACGGCGCGACCCGCACGTACGGGGGCCACTGCACGGACCTCGGGGCCATCGGCGACCTGGCTTCCGTCTCACCACCATCCGGAAGGACTTCTTCCGATCGTAGTCACGGGCCCCCGGAACCCGCACGACGGCCGCCCGGGCGCTCGCTGGGCTCCGGCCCCGCAAGGTCCGAGACCCGAGGAGAACCGGATGTCCATCTTCGCTTCCTGGCTGTACTTCGCCGACGACGGTCACGGCAACGCGCCCGCCCCGAGGATCTCCCAGGGCTCGCACGTCAGCCCCGCCGAGGACGACCGCCGCGGGGGCCGGCTGGAACTCGGCGTGATCCCCAACCACTGCCACCCGGACGTCCGGTTCGGCGACGCTCCCGAACCTGAGGGCGGCTGGCCTCTCCCGGTGGAGTACCTCCGGCTGGGCCTCGGCGGGCCCGCCCCGGACGACCCGGAGGACGCGGACGGCACCGGCGGCGCGGACGGCGCGGACGGCACCGGCTCCCGGGCAACGGTGATCCTGGACCGCGCCCAGGTCGAGCTGTTGCACGCCACCCTCACCGAGTGGCTGAACACCGACCGCCGGTAGCGCGCCGTTCGCCCGTACGCCCGTACACCGATCCGCCGCTACGTGGCGTCCGCCGTGAAGCGTCCCGCGCCGGGCCCCGCCAGCAGGCCTTCCGGCACCCGGCGCCCGTACGCGAGCAGCAGCAGGTGCTCCGCCCGCCCCGTCACGGTGAGCGACCCGTCGCCGTACGCCCAGGCGGTGTCCGTCGCCACCAGCCGGACGCCGTCCAGCCGGGCCCCGAAGAACCGCAGGGTGCGGGGTGAGACACCGGCCAGCAGGGCCTTCGTCCGCGCCACCGGCAGCCGGGCGGGCAGGCCGAGCGCCACCGTGATGTCGAGGCCGTGGACGACGTCGTGGGCGAGGGCCGCGATCGGGCCGCCGACCGGTGGGCGCCAGGGGTGGTCGGCGTGGTCGGCCATGGCGGCGGCGAGTTCGCGCTCGGTCATGGCGGCCGCGTCGCGGCGGGCGATCCGGTCGGCCATCCGGTGGACGTTGCCGCCGGAGCGGGCGAGTTCGAGGAGCGTGCGCGCCGTCGAGTGCCGGAAGCCGGTGCTCATGTGCGCGGCCACCTCGCGGATCCGCCACCCACCGCACAGCGAGGGCGAGTTCCACTGCTCCGGGGCGAGGTCGGCGAACACCCGGGCGAGCTCGCGGCGCTCGGCCGCGATCTGCTCGCGGATCCAGTGGATCTGCCCGGTGTCCTGGTTCTGCGGCACGGTTTCCATGCGCCCAGCCTGCGGCCGGAACCGTACACCCGTCCAAGACCGGGAAGTTCTGGCACTTATGATCGGGAGTTATGGAACTGCGGCAGCTCCAGTACTTCGTCACCGTCGCCCAGCACGGCAGCTTCACCCGGGCCGCGCGGCTGCTGCACCTCACCCAGCCCGGGGTGAGCTCCCAGATCCGGCAGCTGGAACGGGAGCTGGGCCACCCGCTGCTGGACCGCTCGGGCCGCACCGTACGGCTCACCCCGGTCGGCGAGGCGGTGCTGCCGCACGCCCGGGCCGCGCTCGCCTCCGCGGCCGCGGCCCGCCGCGCGGCCCAGGAATTCGGCGGGCTGCGGCGCGGACACGTGCGCCTGGGCATGGTCGCCGGGGCGGCCCTGACCCCGCCGTCCGAGCTGGGGACCTTCCCCGGGCTCGCCACCACGCTCGCGGCGTTCCGCCAGGAACACCCCGGCATCGACTTCTCACTCACCGAGGACACCACCACGCGGATGCTCTCCGCGCTGCGCGACGGCCGGCTGGACCTCGCCGTCGTCGGCCTGCCCACCCCGGGGAACGGGCCGGAGGGCGACGACGGCGGGTCGTCGCTGAGCGGGCTGGCGCTGCACACGGTGCTGGAGGTCCCGCTGGTCGCGGCCTGCCCGGTGGACCATCCGCTCGCGGACGCCTCGGGCGCGGGACCCGCCTCGGGCGCGGGATCGGGCACGGGCTCCGTCCACGGCTCGGGCGCGGTCCCGGGCACGGTCCCGGGCACGGGCGCGGGCACGGGCGCGGGCGCGGGCTCCGCCGGGGGCTCGGGAAGCGGGGCCGGTGTTGCCGCCCCCGACCGGGACGCGCTGCCGGTCGCGGCCCTCGCCGGACACGCCCTGGTGAGCACCCCGCGCGGCACCGGCCTGCGCACGGCGCTGGAGCGTGCCCTGGCCGAGGCCGGCGTCGAGGCGACGGTCGGCGTCGAGGCGGCCGCGCCACCGCAGTTGGCCGAACTCGCCGCGCACGGCCTGGGCGTGGCCGTGCTGCCGGACCCGGGCCCGCTGCCCGGTCTGCGCGTACGTCCGCTGACCGACCCCGTCCCCCGGGTCCGGATCGCGCTCGCCTGGCCGACCGGACAGCCCTCCTCGCCGCCGACCGCCGCCCTGGTGGCTCACCTGCGTCAGGCCTACCCCGGACCGGCGGCCGCTCAGGCTCCGGCCGTCACCGCCGCGCCGTCGGCGATGTGCAGCAGCGCGACCGCGCCGTCGAGCACCTCCCGGTCGAGCGGGAAGTAGCCCTGCCGCGGGACGGTGTCGGTGCGGGTACGGGCGTCGGCCGGCAGTGCGGTGTCCGTCAACTCCCAGGCCGCACCGCGTCCCCGCAGGTGGGCCTCGTACGTCCCCGGCGCCGGCTCGGCCAGTCCGAGCGCCTCGCTGCGCCCCAGGCTCCCGGCGACGAAGGCGTAGCGCTCGCCCAGCAGCGCGCCGACGGTGTGGCCCGCGCCGGTCCACCGGCAGTCCAGCTCGCCCAGCGCCCAGGCGCTCGGGTTCCGCTGCACGTGCCGGTTGTGGGCGAAGAGCAGGGTCGGTCCGCGCCGGGCCTCGATCTCGCGGATGTCGAGGAGGTTCTGCGCCATCAGCGCGTCCCGCACGCCGAGCAGGGCGCTGATCCGGGCGCTCGGGGTGCGGCCCCGGACCGCCGACTGGGCGTGGTAGCGCAGCAGTCCGATACCGGCGGCCAGCCGGGCGCGGGCCTCGTACCACTCGGCCGGCGAGGTCGATCCGATCAATTCCGGTGCCCGCATGTGGAGTTGGAGGAGAAGGTCGTCGGCGAGGCAGCGCAGCCGGGCGGCGTCGGCGGTGTCGCCCGGCGACTGGGCCGGGTCCATCACCGCCTCCGTACGGCTCCAGCGCTCGTCCTCGCCCGCCACACCGGCGACATCGAGGTCGAGCCCCAGGTAGTCGCGGGCGTGTTCGAGGTAGCGGCGCGGGCTGGGGGCGCTGGTGTTCTCGGTCGGGATGTCGAAGCCGTGGAGGGCCAGCCGCTCCCCGGACGGCCGCTGCCGGTTGAACTCCCGCATCCAGGCGACGAGTCGGCGGTTGGGGGCGAGTTCCCCGAAGCCGTGCGTGAAGCCCTTCCGCATCGCCGATTCGAGAGTGCCGACACCCTCCCGGACGTAGGCGTCCACGGCGAGGGCGGCCACCCGGTCGGTCTCCAGGGCGATCGACCGGAAGCCCCGGTCGACCAGCCTGGCGAACAGCTCGTTGCGGACCAGCCCGAACGCCGGCTCCTGATGCGTCGGCTCGCCCAGCCCCAGAAGCTCGCACGCGGGGGTGATGAAGTCATACACGTCCTGGTTCATGGACCTCAAGCGTATCCTTGAAGGAACGGTTGAGACTTTTCCCGCTTCTGTCCCCCAGCCGCCGACGAAAGCCTCAAACAGCCCGAACGATCGATCGGCTTCGCACGCCCCACCCGACCCGGAACGGGAGACGACCGGACGACCATGCGACCCTCCGACCTCGCGCGCGAGCACGGCATCTCGACCCAGGCGATCCGCAACTACGAGCGCGACGGCTGCCTCCCGCCCGCCGAACGCACGCCCACCGGATACCGGATCTACACCGAGCTGCACGCCGCCGCCCTGCGCACCTACCTCGCCCTCGTCCCGGCGTACGGGTACCCGACCGCGGGCTCGGTCATGACCGCCGTCCACGCCGACCGGATCGGCGAAGCCCTCACCGAACTCGACCGGGGCCACGCCCAGTTGCTGCGCGACCGGGAGACCCTCGCCGCCGTCCGCGAGGCCGTCGGCCACCTGACCGGCGGCGCCGCCGCCGGAACCGGGCTCCCCGCAGCGCCCGGCCCCCGCTCCGTCGGCGAGGTCGCACACCGGCTCGGCGTCACCCCCGCGACGCTGCGGGCCTGGGAGGCCGCCGGCATTCTCACCCCGGCCCGGGACCGCGCCACCGGCCACCGCCGCTACCTCCCCGCCGACGTCCGGGACGCCGAACTCGCCCACCTGCTCCGCCGGGGCGGCTACCTGCTGGACCACATCGCCACCGTGCTGCGGCAGATCCGTACCGCGGGCGGCACCGGCGAGCTCGCCGCCGCCCTGGACGGCTGGCAGCAGCGCCTCACCACCCGGGGCCTGGCGATGCTCACCGCCTCCGCCCGCCTCGACGACTACCTGGGGCTGCGCACCGGAACGCCCCGACCGGCTTGACCTCAAGGCCACTTGAGGTACCAGAGTGATCCACATGAACACCGAAGCAGCAGCCAACGCGCAGGCCGCCCCCGAGGCGGACATCCAGGTCATCGAACGGGTCGTGGCCGCCGTCGAACGCGCCCAGCGCACCAAGGACCCGGACGCGTTCCTCGCCCTGTTCCACCCCGAAGCGATCTGGACCACCGCGCACGGCAAGGTCCTCCTCGGCCTGGACGCGATCGCCGAGTTCACCCGTGCCGTGCTGCCCGCCGCGACCTGGGACGGCGACGTCACGTACGAGCCGGCGCACATCCAGTTCCTTCGCCCCGACGTGGCCGCCGTCAAGGTCCGCCAGGTCTACCGGTCGCCGGAGGGGGACTCGGAGGGCGCACCACTGTACGTCATGACCAGGCAGGATGACGGTCGGTGGCTGCTGCACGCCTGCCAGAACACCGGCGTGCTCGCCGAATAGCCACCGGGTCCGTCGCCGTCCGCTCCTGCCCGCTCCTGCCCGCCCCTGCCCGCCCCTGCCCGTCCCCGCCGGACACCGGCGCCGCGCCCCGGGTCGGCCGACCCGGCCCGACCGGCCCGGCTCAGCCGACCCGGGTGAGCCGGGCGGTGCGGGCGCCGGCGCCGTCCGCGAGCGCGCCCGGCTGCTCCTGGTCCGCGCGTTCGGGGCCGGCGAGCAGGATGGAGCGCTGGAGCCGCCGCAGCGCCGCGGACGGCTCCATGCCCAACTCCCTTACCAGAGTGTTCCGCAGACGCTGGTAGGCCTCCAGCGCCTCGCCCCGCCGGCCGGAGCGGTGCAACGCGATCATGTACTGGCCGTACAGGCTCTCATGGGTGCGGTAGCGGTCGATCAGGACGGTGAGTTCGGCGAGCAGCACCCGGTGCCGGCCGAGTCGCAGGTCGGCCTCGATCCGCTGGTCCAGTGCGCAGAGCTTGATCTCCTCCAACCGTCTGGTCTCGACGGCGAGTTGGCCGCCGACCGGGACGTCGGCGAAGGCCGGTCCGCGCCACAGCGCGAGCGCGTCGGCCAACTGGCGGGCGGCGAGCGGAAAGTCGCCCCCGTCCATGGCGCGGTAGCCGTGCCCGGCGAGGCGGTCGAACTCCTGGAGGTCGACCAGTCCGCCGCCACTGTTCAGCATGTAGCCGCCGGCCGAGGTGACCAGGACGTCCTTCGCGCAGGAGGCCCCCGGGCCGCCGTCGCCCTGGGCGAGCGCCCGGTCGATGAGGTCGCGCAGTTGGAGCACATAGGTCTGCACGGTGGTGCGGGCACTGCGCGGCGGGCGGCCGGACCACAGCTCCTCGGCGAGGACTCCCGCCGGCACGACCTGATCGGCCCGTAACGCCAGCAGGGCGAGCACCTGCCGCGGCTTCGGCGCCGACGGCACCACCGACGCCCCGCACAGTCGGACCCCCAAAGACCCCAGCACCCGGATCTCCACGACGACCACCCCATATCCAGACGGATCGGCGGCCCCGACGGCCGCCGGCCGGGCGGGTGCTCCGCTGCTCACCGTCCACGCAGGTCCGCTGGAAGGTCGGTCGAGCACCCGACGCCCATCCAAAAACAGGACAGACGGTTTGTCAATACAAAACCGAACGCGCTGTTTGTTTTTGGGCGGAGCAATCCCCACTGGAACCGGACGCCGGACCGCCCGTCCGACCTCGAACCGCTTCGGACGGGGCCCGCACGGACCACCCGGGCCGCCCCGAGCGCCCCGACTCAGGCCGGTCCGACGCCGGCCGCACCCGCCCCGTCCGGACCATCCGCCCCGCCCGCCCCGCCCGCCCCGTCCGAGCCGGTCTCCGCCACCCGGGCCGCCGCGAGCTCCGCGACCACCCGGGCGCCCCGGTCCACCGCGAGGTCGAGCGTGGCCAGCACCCCGGGCACCGCGATACTGGGCATCACATGCTGGTACAGCGCGGAGATCCGGCGCTCCAGATCCGCCCGGCCGGACATCTTCTGGGACTGGATCTGCACCCCCGTCCAGGCCCCGGTGACCAGCCACGCCGTCTCGGCGGGCACCACCTGGGGCAGCAGCTCACCGCGCCGGCCCGCCGTCTCCAGCACGCTCTCGGCCCGCTGGATCCAGCCGGGCGCCGCACCGCCGCTGAAGTCTCCGAACACGTCCTGGCCGAGGGAGAGCCGCGCACCCGCGCTCAGGACCGGGTCGCGCGGCATGAGATGGGCGACCACCATCCCGAGGTCCACGAACTCCTGGAGCTTGCATTGCCGTTCGGGAATCTCGTCCCGGCCGAACTGCTCCTCCACGACCCCCTGGGCGAGCTCCCGCTTGGAGGCGAAGTGGAAGTACACCGCGCCGCGGGTCACCCCGGCGCGGGCCACGACCTCGCCGATCGTCGCCCCCTCGTACCCGTACTCGTCGAAGACCGACGCCGCCGCCTCCAGGATCAGCCGACGCGTCCGGACCGCCCGCTCCTGTCGCACCACCGCAACCACCCCACCCGAAACGCTCGGCAAACAAAACCAAACACCCCGTATCTTACCCGCCGCAGTCGACGGGGGTCCCTGCATCCCAGGTCACATAGGGCCGTCCTCAAGTGGACTAAAACCGCGTGGACGGTATGGGACGAACAGATGGCCGACATCTCGCCGCCAGCCCCCCTATCCGGAGCAACAGCTCCCACTTGTGCCCGGGGGGACGACGAACGATCCAGTCATAGCAATGGACCTGACAACTTTGGCCATCGACATTCCCACAGGTCAAGCAGGCCCATTCGGTGAACCTGATCTCGGGGCAGCGACCGGCACACACCCACCGTGCCCGGCCGAACACGCTCGGCCGCCGACGAACCTTTGTTCTGGCTCCTTGAAAACCAAACCGGTAGGTACGTATCTTACGAGCCCTGAGCAGCCCACCCCGCCCATCACGGCCTTTCGGAGCGCTCCCCATGACTCTGCTTGCCTTCCGCACGCCCGCCTCCGCCCTCGCCGCCGGCCCGGACTCCCGGACGATCCCCGGCCCCGCCGCAGCAGCGGCCCCGGCGCCTCGCCTGACCAGCACCGTCGCCAAGGAGTACGTGCACCGGGCCTGCCACGCCGAGGTCTTCATCACCGGCAGCGAACAGCTGACCGACACCGCCTTCGCCGTCACCGCGCAGTGGCCGCGGGCGCACACCTTCTTCTGCACGCCGGACGGCACCCGGCACGACCCGATGCAAGCAGCTGAAACGATCCGCCAGGCCGGCCTCTACCTTGCCCACACCCGGTTCGGTGTACCGCTCGACCACAAGTTCATGATGTGGAACCTCGACTACACCACTCGGCCGCGGCAGTTGCCGATCGGAGCGGCACCGACCGACCTCACCCTGGAGGTCCAGCTCCTCGCCCAGCCGCGCCGCTCCGGCACCACGGTCGACTTCACGCTGGAAACCGTCGTCCGACGGGGCGCCCAGCTCGCCGCCACCGGGTACGCCCGGTTCACCACCGTCCCGGACTCCACCTACCAGCGGCTGCGCCGGGGGCGCCAGGGCGCCGAGCACCCCTCGGCGCCGACCGTGACCGCCGAGCCGCTCCCGCCGGCCCGGGTCGGCCGACTCCGCCCGAGCGACGTCGTCCTGACCCCGGCCGACGCCCCCGGCAGCTGGCACCTCACTCCCGACTTCCGGCACCCGATCCTCTTCGACCACGCCAACGACCACATCCCCGGCATGGTGCTGCTGGAGGCGGCCCGGCAGGCGGCCAACGCCCTGAGCAGCCCGGTCACCGTCACCCCGGCCGCCGCGGCCACCACCTTCCACCGGTACGCCGAGCACGACGCGCCCACCACGATCACCGCCCGGCACACCCCCGGCGAGGAGCCGGACAGCCTCACCACCACCGTGACCGGCCACCAGCACGGCGAACCGATCTTCACCACCGTGCTCACCGGCCACCCGGACCACCGCTGACCCGACGGCCGCCGCCGCGCCGACCGGGCAGCCGGTACGGCCCGAGCAGCGGTCCACACCCGCCGCACCACCGGACGCACCCCCCGCCCCGCCCCGCGGACGGCCCGCCCGACCGCCCCGCCCCCACGCGGCCCACCACCCCCCGCCGGGCGCGCCCCCCCCACCCCCCCTCCCCCCCCCCCCCCGCCACCGCGGAACCCCCCCCCCCCGACTCCGAGCCGGGGGGCCCCCCCGCGTCCGGGTGGGCAGTCCGCGTCCGGGTGGGCCGTTCGTCCGCACGCGGACCGTTCGCCGGCGGCAGGCAGTACGCGTCCAGGAGGCCGTCCGCGTGCCGACGACGCTTGCCGGGGCGGCGCCCCCTGACACCGGGCGTTTCCCGCCGGTCGGCGACGACCGGAACATCCCGATTCCGGGCTGGCACCGGGGCGAACACCTGCGCAAGGATGTCAGCCCCTGATCCGCTGCCAACAGGAGCACGCCGTGAGCGAAGTCGCTTCGCAGCAGAACGAGTTGATAAGACTGACCGACCGCCCCGGAACCGACGACGCCCCCGGCCGCGACGGGCGGACCGGCGGCCGGAACGTCCGGGTACGGGTGCTCGGACGACACGCACCGGGCTCCCTGCTCGGACACGACTGGCTGGACTGCGAGATCACCGTCACCGCCGACTCGGTGCGCGGGCAGTTCGTCACACTGGTGACCGACCGCCATCTCACCCAGTGGGAAACGGCTTTGGAGCGGCTCGGGCGCGGCGCCGCGGTCCGTTGGCTGGACGAGGAGCACGGCCCGGAACTGCGGATCGAGCCCGCGCGGCCGGGCGGGCTCTGGGTGACCGTCTCGGACTCGGAGGAATCGGGCGTCACGCTCCGGGTCGTCCTCTCCCCCGCACCGGACTGGCTGGACGAGCAGCGCGCGCTGCTCAAGCTCGTCCGGGAGGCCTATCCGGCCGAGGCGGTCGAGCTCGCCCCGGGCCTCCACGCCTGGCGCGGAACCCCGATGGAGGAGAGCTGATCATCCGTCATCCCCGAGTCCGCACAGGACGTCCCAACCGGCCGAGCGAACGGTCGGGCACGGTGAGGAGGAAGAGCAGGGCCGCGCCGCCGAGCATGAACAGCGCGAGGCGGTGCAGCCCGCCCGTGGTGGCACCGTGCGGGAAGAAGGCGGCGTTCGCGGCCGAGGCCGCCATCGCGCCGAGGTACATGAAGGTGCGCAGCAGCCCGGCCGCCGAGGCGATGGCGGCCGGGTCCGCCTGGTGGTAGAGGGCGGTCTGGGTGCCGAGCCCGATCAGCCCCTGCGAGACGCCCGCCAGCACACCCACCGCGATCAGCAGAGCACCCGGACTGCTCGCGCGCACCGACAGCAGGGCGGCACAGGCCGCGATCTGGCAGGCGGAGCCGACCAGCAGCTTGCCGCGCACACCCGGACTGCGGCCGGTGATCCCGGCGGCCGTGAGCGCGGTCAGCGACAGCGGCAGCAGCACCAGTCCGGCGGAGGCCGCCGACAGGCCGCGCCCCTCCTCCAGCCACTGGGTGTAGCCGTAGAGGAAGGCGTAGACGGAGGTGTAACCGAGGACCTGGCGCAGGTAGGTGGCGATCAGCGGGCGGTTGCCGGCGAGCGACCGCAGGTCGATGAAGGGGGCGCGGGCCCGCCGCTCGCGGACGGCGAAGGCGACGGCCGCCAGGACGGCGAGCACCGGCAGGTACCAGCGCGCCGGGTCGGGCCGCATCAGGAACAGCATCAGGGCGAGCAGCAGGACCGCGAACAGCGCGATCCCGGCGTGGTCGAGGCGCTCCGGACGGTCGAGGTGGTCGCCGCGGCCGGACCCGCGTCTGCCGTCGGTCCCGTCTCTGCCGTCCGGACGGCCGGAGCGGCGGTCGGTGACGGGCAGCCGGGCCGCGCCGAGCGCCAGACAGGCCAGTGACAGCGGGACGTTGACGGCGAAGACCGTCCGCCAGCCGCCCGCGCCGATCAGCAGACCGCCCAGGGTGGGGCCGACCACCGCGACGGTCTGGTTGGCGACGGCCAGCAGCGTCAGCACCCCGGTGGGACTGGACTGCCCGGTCCGCTCGGCCTCGGCACGGGTCAGGTGCATCGCGGCCGGATAGGCCGCGGAGGTGCCCAGGCCGAGCAGCACCCGGGCGGCGATCAGCAGTCCGAGCGTCGGGGCGAGCGCGCCGAGCAGTCCGGCGAGGCCGACCAGGGCCGTCCCGGCGAGGTAGAGCCGGCGCGGCCCGTGGGCGTCCACGAGCCTCCCGATCACCGGCTGGCCGACGGCGGTGGCCAGGTAGAGCGCGGTGACCAGCCAGGCCGTCTCGGCGGGCGGCGCGCCGAAGGCGGCGCCCACGGGCACCAGGGCCACCGCGATCATCGACGAGTTGATCGGGTTGAGTGCCGAGCCGAGCACCATCGGTGCGATCAGCCGACGGTTGAACCCGTCCTCCGGAGCGGGCAGCCGGCGGCGGGACCGGAGCCGGGCCAGCAGGGCGGACGGACCGGCCATCACCGGTTCAGCCGGTCCATCAGGGCCAGTGCCTCCAGTACGGTGGCGCGCTCGGCCTCGGTGTAGTGCTCCGCCATGGCCCGGGTCAGCCACTCCTGACGGGCCTGGCGGCTGTCCGCGACGTGGGCCAGGCCCGCCTCGGTGAGGCTGACCACCTGGCGGCGACCGTCCTCGGGGTCGGGACGGCGACCGACCAGTCCGTGCTGTTCGAGCACGGCGAGAGTGGCGGCCATCGACTGGGGACGGACCCGCTCGGCGGCGGCCAGCGCGCTCGCGGAGGCCGGACCGTCGTTGATCAGCCGACTGAGCACGGCGGTCTGGGAGGGGGTCAGGTCGCTGGTCCCGCTCGCCTCCCGCAGCGTGCGGCGCAGTCGGCTGAAGACGGCCCGCAGCTCGCGGGCGGCCAGTGCCGCGGTGTCGGGCGCCACGGCCTCGGCGGGGGCTTTACGGGCCGCGGCGGCTTGGGGGCCGGTTCGCTTCTCGGTCATGGCTCCACGGTAATTTCATCAGCCTGGACTGTCCAGTCTGGACTGAAGGATTTCCCGGGAACGGCGGGCCGGATAATGACGGCATGATCGACAATCAGCTCCGCGTCGTCCTCGCCGAGGATTCGGTGATCCTCCGGGACGGCATGGTCGAACTCCTCACCGCCCGTGGGTGCGCGGTGGTCGCCACCGCCGGTACGGCGCCCGAGCTGGTGGCCGCCGTCACCGAGCACCGGCCCGACGTGGCCGTGGTGGACATCCGGATGCCGCCCACCCACACCGACGAGGGCATCCGGGCCGCGGTGGAGATCCGGGCCACCCTGCCCCAGGTCGGCATCCTGGTCTTCTCCCAGCACGTCGAGACCGTCTGGGCGGCCCGGCTGCTGGCGGCCGGCGCAGCGGGCATCGGCTACCTGCTCAAGGAGCGGGTGGCCCGGACCTCCGAGTTCGTGGACGCCCTGCACCGGGTCGCCGCGGGCGGCACGGCCCTCGACCCGGAGATCGTCAACGGCCTGATGCACGGCGGGCGGCGCAGCCGGGTGGACGCGCTCACCCCGCGCGAGCGGGAGGTGCTGGAGCTGATGGCGCAGGGGCACTCCAACCGCTCGATCGCCACGGTGCTGACGGTCTCGGAGCGGGCGGTGGAGAAGCACGTGGCCGCGGTGTTCGGCAAGTTCGACCTGCCCGCGACCGACGCCGACAACCGGCGGGTCAAGGCCGTGCTCGCCTACCTCGCGGAGAGCGGCGCCTCCTGAGTCGACGGACCCGGAACGGCGACACCCCAAGGCCGGCGACCCCGAGACCGGCGGCCCCGGAGAACGACGGACCCGGAGGGCGACGGCCCCGAAGGCAATGACCGTGCCCCCGTCAGAGCCGGCCGGGCAACTCGGCACCGACCACCGTCGGCCCACCGGGCGGGCTGTCCACCCGCAGCGTCCCGTCCACCGCCGCGAGCCGTTCGGCCAGGCCGGCCAGGCCGGTGCCCGCGCCGATCGCGGCGCCGCCGCGCCCGTCGTCGCGGACGGTCAGCCGGACCCTCCCGTCGGCCGCGGTCACGGTCAGCTCCGCCGACCGCGCGTCGCTGTGCTTGGCCACGTTGGTCAACAGCTCGGCCGCGCAGAAGTAGACGGCCCGCTCGATCACCTCCTCCGGACGCTCCCGCAGGTCCAGCCGGACGTCGACCGGCACCGGAGAGGTGGCGGTCAGCCCCGGCAGCGCCTGGGCCAACCCGCCGTCCAGTGCCACCGGGTGGATGCCCCGGGTCAGCCGGCGCAGGCCGGCGATGGTGTCGTCGGTCTGCCCACGGGCCCGGTCGACCAGGGTGCGCAGCCGCCCGAGGTCGGGCCCGCCCGAACCGGCCGGTCCGCCCCCGGAGGGAACGCCCTCCGTCATGACGTCGTCGGCGAGTGACAGGGTGATGGCGAGCGCGACCAGTTGTGCCTGGGTGCCGTCGTGCAGGTCGCGTTCCAGGCGCCGCAGCCGGTCGGTGTTCTCGGCCAGCAGGGTGGCCCGGGCGTTCTCCAGCTGACGCACCCGCTGCTGCGAGCGCACCGGCCCGAGCAGGGCGCGGGCGAGCGTGCGGTCCGCTCCGCCGAGGGCGCGCACCGCGGCGGGGACGACGGCCAGCACCGCGAGGCCGATCGGGACCGCTCCCAGGTCCAGCAGGCCGATCGACCGCGGGCCCGGCTCCATCATCCGCACCCAGAGCGGGAAGCCCACCAGCCAGACGCCGCCGAGCGGCAGCACGACCACGGCGAGGAACCCGAGCACGCCCAGCGGCAGCCGCAGCAGGAGGTAGAGCAGCGTCCGCCAGGCCACCGGGTCGGTCAGCATCGCCCGGCCCCGGGCGAACACCCCGGACGGGCGCGGCAACGGCGGCGGCGCGGGCACCTCCTCCCGGAGCAGCCGCCCGACCAGCCACCGGTGCAGCCCGCCGAGCCGTCTCGCCCCGAGCAGCGCCGCGGCCACGAACGGCAGGCCCAGCACGGTGAGCGAGAGCAGCGCCCCGGCATAGAGGATCGCGACGGCGTACACCCCGCCGAGCACCCCGAGCGGCAACCCGAGCACCGCGAAGGCCAGTTCGCCGCCGCTCACCGACCGGTACCGCCGCCGCTCAGCCACCGTCCACCTCACCGTTCACCCTCCGACCGGCCTCCAGCATCCACCAGGTATCCGGAGCCACCGCACCCACCTGCCCCTCCGTCCGGGCGGCCCCGCGAACCACCACGGCACCGACCCGGCGGCCCGCCCACCGTCGACGCCCGCCTGGGCCTCCCTCGTCTCACCGCCGTTCCCCGCCCGTCGACGCCACCGCCGGGCCGCCGACCACCCACAGCCCCGTGCCCACGATCCCGGGTACCGTGAGCACCGCTGCTCCCAGCACCACCCGGGCGCAGGCCGCGCCCGGCACCACCGGGACCACCGAGCCCGTCACCGCCAGGCTGAACGCCCCCGAGGCCGCGGCCGCCACCGCCGCACCGAGCAGCACCCCGATCGCCGTGGTCAGGGCCGCCTCCACGGAGAGCATCCGCAACAGCTGCCGCCGCGTCGCCCCGACCAGGCGCAGCAGCGCGAACTCCCGGCGCCGCTCGGCGGTCAGCGCCACCAGGGTGTTGACCGTGGAGACCGCCGCGAAGCAGACCAGCAGTCCGAGCTCCATCTCGCGCAGCCAGATGTCGCTCTCCTTGGTGACGCTGGTCGCGGCACCCGTCGCCCGGGCCACGTGCTCCGCGGTGCTGGTCAGGGTCAGCATGGTGCCACAGAGCCCGACCAGCAGCGCGACCGGCACCACGGCCGAGGAGAGCCGGGCCGCGTAGCCGCGGAGGTTGGCGTCCGCCAGCCAGCCGGCCCTGGGCACGAGCGCCCGCGCCGGGGCGCCGAGCACGACCGCCAGGCCCTTCGCCGCCACCGGCCCCAGCAGTCCGACCGCGATCAGCAACACCAGCGAGCCGAGCAGCGCGGCCTGCCCCGCCTTGTCCAGCTCTCCGGCCGGCCGGCTCGCGGCCAGTCGCAGCAGCAACCCGCCGCCGGCGAGCACGGCCACCCCGGCGAGCACCCGCAGCGCGCCCGTCCGCCGTGGCCCGCCCGCGCCCTCGGTCAGCGCGACGGCCGGGGCGGGCCGGGTGATCCGGCGGGCCGTGACCGCGGTGGCCGCCAGGCCGACCAGCAGGGCCACCCCGAGCCCGACCAGCGCCGGTACCGGCGCCCCGGGTATGCGGAGCCCGGGTGCCGCCATGTCGCGCCGCTGGAGCGCGGCGAGGAAGGCCCGGGCCGCGAGGAAGCCCGCCAGGCCGCCCGGCACGGCCACCAGCAGGGCCGTCGCCACCACCTGCGCGCGCACCACCCGGCGGACCTGACGGGGCGTCGCCGCGACGGTGCGCAGCAGCGCCAGCTCCCGGTGCTGCTGGCGCAGCGTGAAGCCGAGCGCGTTGACCACGACGAACAGCGCGACCAGGACGGCGATCTCGCCGAACGCGCCGGCGATCAGCACCAGGCCCGGCCCGGACACCGTCGTCCGGGACACCGCGGCCGGTGCCGTGACCTGCGCGGCGACCAGCGACCCGAACAACGTCACCGCCGCCACCGCCAGGAACAGCGCCGTTCCCAGCCCGGCGAAGGAGGCCGGGCGGCGGCGGATCTGCCCCGCCGAGAGGCTCAGCACGGGACTGCTCACGGCGCTCACCCGCCCAACCGGCTCAGCCGCTCGCCGACCTGCGCGGCCGTCGGCCTGATCAGCTCGTCCACCAGCAGGCCGTCGGCGAGCAGCAGCACCCGGTCCGCGTACCCGGCGGCGACCGGGTCGTGGGTGACCATCACACAGGTCTGTCCGTCGACGTCGACGCCCGCGCGCAGCAGGCCGAGGACCTCCTGCCCGGTGGCGCGGTCCAGTGCGCCGGTCGGCTCGTCGGCGAACAGCACCTCCGGCCGGGAGACCAGGGCCCGGGCTATCGCCACCCGCTGCTGCTGACCGCCCGACAGCTGCCCTGGCCGGTGCCGCTCGCGCCCGGCCAGCCCGACCCGGGCCAGCGCCTCCCGCACCGCGCCCCGCTCCGGCGGCCGCCCGGCCAGCCGCCCGGCCAGCCGCCCGGGCAGCTCGACGTTCTGCGCGACCGTCATCGCGGGCATCAGGTTGAAGGCCTGGAACACGAACCCCACCCGGGTGCGGCGCAGCTCCGCGAGCCGCCGTTCGGGCAGCCCGGACACCTCGGTGTCGCCCCACCGCACGGTGCCCCTGGTCGGGCGGTCCATCCCGGCCAGGCAGTGCAGCAGGGTGGTCTTGCCGGATCCCGACGGCCCCATCACCGCCGTGAACGTCCCCGGCGCGAAGCCCACCGACACCCCGCGCAGCGCCCGCACGGCCGCCGCGCCGCGCCCGTACTCCCGGTGCAGCCCGACCGCGCTCAGGGCCGCGCCCGTCATCCCGTCGTTCGCCGCCGTGGTGGCGGCTGTCGTCATCCCGTTCATGCCCTCCATCGTGGGCGTCCGGGGCCGGGAGATCGATTGTGCTGGCACCCGAATCCGGGGTTCGGAAAACCGAACCCCGCAGGTGGTGCTACGCCCCTCGGGCCGGTCGCGGCACTGCCGTGGCCGGCTCCGGAGCGCTCCCGCCCGGTGGCCGTCCCCGTGCTGCGGCGCGGTCGGCGGCCCGAACGGTTCGCCCGCGACCGCCGCCCGCGGGCGGTCCCGCGGGGCGGGGACGGAGGCCCCGGCGGGCCCCGCCACGGCCTGGCGCACCCTCCCCCGCCCACCTGTCCCCACCCCGCCTCCCGTCGACTCCGCCCGACGGGGAATCATGATCCGGTGACCATCGACCTGCTGACCGGCCGCGGCGTCCGGCTGCCCGCCCCGGGCCGCGAGCCGCACCGGAAGGAGCCGTTCTCCTCCGGCTCCCTCCCCCGCTCCGCCCCCGCAGAGCACGACGCACCGACCGAGCACGACGCACCCACCGAGGCCGCCGCATGATCCCCCTCCCGACCGGCACCGCCACCGGTCCGCACGACGCCGCCTACCTGCCCCGCCGCCGGCTGTCCCCGCGCCCGACCGAGCGACCGATCACCGCACCGGTCCCCAAGCTCGGCGGCGAGCCGTGCTGGCTGGCCGAGCCCACCTGGCCGCTCGCCCCCACCACCGGCGAACCGCTGGTGTTCATCGGGCAGTTCCCCGTCCCGGGCGAGCCGGGCCGGCTGGCGTACCTCTTCCTGGAGGAGGAGGACGAGATCATGGGCGGCCTCGACCCGGAGCGGGGCGACGGCCTGCTGCTCGTCCAGCCGGGCGGGCGCATCCCGCCGTTCGCCGTGATCGGCCCGCCCGGCACCCGGGGCCGTACGCTCTGGCGCTGCGAAGCCGACGGCGAGCGGACCCCGGTCGAGTACCACCTGGACGTGGTGCCGCTGTCGGACGACGTCGACCGGGCGATGGACCAGCGGGCCGCCTTCCAGCGGCACCTGCGCGACGAAGGCCCCGAGGTGCCCTTCCCGGACGGCGACCACGTGTACGACCATCTCGGCGGAGACCCGTCCTACGCGAACGGCCGGGCCCGGGTCCCGGCGCCCTGGCAGTACCTCTTCGCCCTCGCGGACGCCCCGGACGAGGGCGATCCGTACTTCCTCGACTTCGGTTACGGCAACGGCTTCGGCTTCCTCAGCCCGGACGGCCTGGAGGGCCGGTTCTGCTGGGAGGGGTCGTAGCCGGGCCCGCCCCTCCGCGTCGCCCTCCCTCACCCACCCACCCCCACCCACGGGAGTCACCATGACCACCACCCCTCTGACCGTCGCCGTCCTCGGGCCGGGCGGCGTCGGCGGACTGATCGCCGGGCTGCTCGCCCGCGACGGCCACCGGGTCGTCTGCCTGGCCGGCGAGGAGACCGCGGCCGCCGTCCGGCGGGACGGACTGCACGTCCGCAGCGGCCGGTTCGGCGAGTTCACCGCCCGGGTCGAGGCCGCGACCGAGCTGCGCGAGCCGGTCGACGCGGTCTTCGTGACGGTCAAGGAGACGGCGCTGGCCGCCGCCCTCGACCGGATGCCCCCGGAGGTGCTCGGCACCGGGATCGTGGTGCCGCTGCTGAACGGCCTGGACCACATGGCGCTGCTGCGCGAACGCTACCCGGCCGGGCGCGTGGTGGCCGGCACGATCCGGGTCGAGGCCACCCGGACGGCGCCCGGGAGGATCGAGCACACCAGTCCGTTCGCCGCCGTCGAGCTCGGCGCGACCGCCGAACCGGCCTCCCCCGTGGCCGGGTTCGCCGAACGGCTGCGCCACACCGGGCTGGACGTCACGCTGCGCGAGGACGAGACGGCGATGCTGTGGGGCAAGCTCTCCTTCCTCGCCCCGTTCGCCCTGCTCACCACCCGCCACGCGAGCGGGATCGGCGCCGTGCGCACCGAGCACCGGGCCGAACTCCTCGCGGTGCTGGACGAGATCACCGCCGTCACCCGGGCGGTCGGCGCGCCGGCGGACGCGCAGGCGCTGCTCACCTCCTTCGACCGCCTCCCCGCGGCGATGAAGTCCTCGATGCAGCGCGACGTGGAGGCCGGCCGGGCGACCGAGCTGGACGCCATCGGCGGCGCCGTGCTGCGGGCGGCCGACGCCCACGCCGTGGCCGCCCCGACCATCGCCCGCCTGGTGCGCGAACTGTCCGGGTCCGCCAACCGCTAGGGCCGGGACAGGCGTTCACTCCACGCACGGCGCCCGTGGGGTGAACGCCCGCACGTCTTCGCTCACATGATGGAACATCATCTTCCGGGGCGGGCAAAGACTTTCCCAACGGTTCACCCGGTCTTCCGGAACCTCCGCACGGCGGAACGGCGTTGATACGGCGGGAGGGATAGAGACATGACAAGGAAGCCGTACCGATTGGCCGCCACCACGCTCGCGCTGCTCCTCGCGGCCCCACTGTTCACCGCCTGCGACGCCGACAAGGCCCTGGACTGCGGAAAGCGGGCGATCAGCCTCACCGGCGACGTCCAGGACCTCGCCGATTCGGCGATCAACGTGGGGCAGATCACCGACGAGAACCGCCGCAACCACACCGTCGAGGCCTTGCGGAAGGTCGCCGACGACGCCAAGAGGATCCGCCAGGACGGCGGGGACAAGATCGACCCCGCGGCCGACCGGCTGGCCAAGGCCGTCAACGACGCGATCGACCGGGTCTCCAAGGGCAAACAGCCCGACTTCAAGCCGATCACCGACGCCGCCGGCGACATCGGGAAGGCCTGCGCCGACTCCTGACGCGCCGGCGCGCTTCCCGGTTCCCGCACCGCCCGCCGCCCGCTCCACCGGCTCCCGGCCCGGCACACAGCCCGGCCGGGAGCGCGATGGGCCTGCAGGCCGTCGCGGACCCTGCCGCATCGTTCACGAGCGCCGGTCACCCGCGCCGCTGCCACGGCACGCGCAGGGCTCACCCGTTGACGGGACAGGGCAGCCAGGGCCGCCCTGCACCCGCTCCCACCCCGGCCCGCCCGACCACGTCCTCGACCCGCGGCAGGCCGCCCGCCGCGACCCCGGCCGCGCCGACCGACGCCCCGGCGCCGGAGCACATCCGCTCGGCGGTACCCGTTCGGGGCGCCGCCTCGGCCGGCCCGACCACGCCCCCCCGACCACCGGACGGGCCCCTCCGAACACCCTCGCGTCGGCGTGTCGTCCGGCAAATGTGCCCGTGGCACAGGTCTGCTGAACGGGCCACTCGCAGGAGGCCCGCAGAATCAACAGAACACCTTCAAATCAAGGGAGTTGACGCTCAGTCAGTTGTCATGTGGAGTGAACATGACGCTCTGGCCGGCGTCGGCGCCCCGGGGGATGGGGCCGGTCGGCCGTGGCTGCCATCGGCGCAAAGGGGGAGCATCCTGATGGCATACGCGAAGGGTTATGACGTCTCCGACTTCCAGTCGGGCATCCCGGGGGACGCGGAATTCGTCTTCATCAAGGCCACCGAAGGCGGCCACACCGGCCAGTCGGGGTACACCGACAAGCTCGCGGACGCCCGGGGGCGCGGGCTGGTGGTCGGGCACTACCACTTCCTGCACGCGGAGAACCCGGTCGACGGTGAGGTGGAGCACTTCTGCCGGGTCGTGGGGCAAGTGCCCGCGGGCGAGCTGCTGGTGCTGGACTTCGAGCCGTACGGACAGTCGGTCGGCGACGGCGACGCGACCGAGGCGAAGAACCGGTGGCTGGCGGCGGTCAAGCAGCGTTACCCGGACCGCCTGGTCGGGCTCTACACCAACCGGGACTACTGGTTCCGGACGGACGACAACGCCGGTGACTTCCTGTGGATAGCGGACTACGTGCCCGCGGGTTCGCCGCGGATCCAGGCGTCCTGGCGCTTCCACCAGTACAGCGACGACCCGCTCGACGCGGACGTGTTCAACGGCTCGCTGGACGAGTTGCGGGCGTGGGCCGGCGCCGGCCGGACCCCGGACCCCGAGCCTCCCGCGCCGACCCCGACCCCGGGGCCGCAGCCGCCCGACTGGCCGGGGCTCCAGCTGGTGCCCCGGGACCAGTGGGGCGCGCGGCCCTGGCGCGAGCCCAACGGTTCGATCCCGTACGCCGGTCCGCGCGCCGGAGTGAAGGTGCACTATCTCGGCACGGCGTACACCTTCGACAGCCACGACACCTGCCCGGCCTACGTACGGCGCCTCCAGGCCTCGCACATGGACGACGACGGCTGGTCGGACATCGGCTACAGCTTCGTGGTCTGCGAGCACGGCCACGTGTTCGAGGGCCGCGGGCTGAACCGGCGCAACAGCGCCAACGGCGATGTCCCGCTCAACGAGGCGCACTACGCGGTGTGCGGGCTGGTCGGCGCCTCCGGCTCGACCGTGCCCACCCCGGACCAGCTCAACGGGCTGCGGGACGCGATCGAGTACTGCGAGCAGCAGGGCCCGGCGGGCCCGGAGATCAAGGGGCACCAGGACGGCTACTCGACCGACTGTCCCGGCCCGGCGCTGTACGCCTGGGTGACGTCGGGTGCGCCGCGCCCCTCCGGCACGGTGGTCACCCCGCCCCAACAGCCCGCGCCCCAGCCGGACCCGACCCCGGAGCCGACCCCGGCCCGGTACCAGAACAGCGTCGGCGGCCTGCCGTACGGCTACGGCGCGCACGGTCCGCAGGTCACCCTCGTCGGCGAGGCGCTGGTGGCGGCGGACTTCGGCTCGCACTACAGCCAGGGCCCCGGCCCGGCCTGGACCGACGCCGACACCCTCAACTACGCCGACTTCCAGCGCGGTCTGGGCTACTCCGGCGGGGACGCGGACGGCGTGCCCGGCGAGGCCTCGCTGCGCCGGCTGCTCGGCGGGGCCGTCCCGCTCGCCGAGGTGTCGAAGTCGAGGGTGGTCGCGGCGGCTCGCCAGGACCCGGACGCGGCCCAGGGCGCCACCACGTACCCGGACGACGTGTACACGGTGGAGCGGGCGCTCGTCGCCGAGGGGCTGCTCGACCGGCAGTGGGCCGACGGCTCGTTCGGCACGAAGACCGTCGACGCCTACGCCGAGTTGCAGCGCCGGTACGGGTACGGCGGGCAGCAGGCGGACGGCATACCCGGCATCAACTCGCTGACCCGGCTCGGCCAGGCGCACGGCTTCACCGTCGTCGGCTGACACCGGCCGAGGAGGACAGATGTACCAACTCGCCCTGTCGCTGTGGCGCACGTGCGTGCCCTACATCGTCGCGTTCCTCGTGGTGCAGGCCGCGCGGCTCGGCATCCACCTGGACAACGCCTCCGTCACCTCCGCCCTGGTCACCGGCTTCGGTACGGTCTACTACGCCGCGTTCCGGTTCCTGGAGCACCGGTTCGGCGCGAGCTGGGGCTGGTTCCTGGGGGCCGCCCGGCCGCCGTCCTACCAGCCGCCGGTCCCCGCGCCCACACCCGCACCCGCACCCGCACCTGCCGCACCCGCACCTGCGCCCGCCGCACCTACGCCTGCGCCGTCCGCACCCGCACCCACGCCGGCACCGGCGCCGGAGCCGGAGCCCGCGCCCGCGCCCGCGCCCGCAACGACGCCGCCGGACCCCACGCCGGCCCGACCCGACTACCGGAACCTGCCCGAAGGCGGCTGACGGGCACCCGCACAAGGGTTGCGGACCACCATATTCCGCAACCCCGAAATCAGGCCCAGTAATACAATTAGCCTTTCACGTTCAGGCCTTGACGAATTGTCACCTGAATCTGAGACTGAGCCTGCCACCAATGCATCCGGATCCCATTCAACGGCCTCTTGATGCACGAAGTGAACGGAGGGGGAATTGCCGACGACACCGACCTACCCGGGCGTCTACATCGAAGAGCTTCCCAGCGGCGTCCGTACCATCACCGCGGTGAGCACCTCGGTGACCGCCTTCGTCGGGGCCACCCGGCGCGGCCCGCTCGACCAGCCGGTCACCATCACCAGCTTCGCGGACTTCGAACGCCGTTTCGGCGGACTCGCGGGTCAGAGCCCGGTCAGCTACGCCGTCCAGCAGTTCTTCCTCAACGGGGGCTCGGTCGGGGTCGTGGTCCGGGTCGCGGCGGCCGGCACCGGCGCCGCCGCGGGCGTCACGCTCAACTCGACGCAGTCCTCCACCGCCACCCCGGCCCTGGAGGTCACGGCCGTCGAGCCGGGACTCTGGGGCGGGGGGCTGCGGGTCGCCGTGGACTACCGGACGCCGACCCCGGCCGAGACCTTCAACCTCCAGGTCTTCGACACCTCCGGCGCCGTCCGGGAGTCCTTCGCGGACCTGTCGGTCCGGGCCGCCAGCCCCCGGTTCGCCGAGACGGTGGTGAACAGCGGCTCGGGCGTCGTCCGGGCGAAGGTCCTGGCGGAGAGCCGACCGGACCCGGTGGGCACCGTCTCCAAGCCCTTCGCGGCCACGCTGCCGGACCTCACCCACGAGATCCAGGTGAAGATCGCCGACATCTCGCGGACCGTCAAGATCTACGACCCGGCCGCAGACGGCACCGCGCCGACCACCGTCCCCGAACTCGCCCTGCTGCTGGAGCGCAAGCTGCGGGCCCTGCCCGACTCCCCGGGCAAGCGGGCCTTCGCGGGCACCCGGGTGAGCGTGTTCGGGCGGCAGCTCCAGGTCGTCGCCGGCTCCACCGACCCGGCCGACGTGGTGCGCTTCCTCGGTGAGGCCGCCAACAACCTCGGGCTGGAGGGCTCGGTCAACCCGCCGGTCCTCGCCCTCGCCGGCGGCCAGGACGGCGCAGCCCCCGGCATGACCGACCTGATCGGCAGCGAGGCCGGCAAGACCGGCATCCAGGCCCTGCGCGACGTGCCGGACGTCAACCTGCTGGTGCTGCCGGAACTGGCCGGCTACGCCAGCCTGGACGACGCCGTCACGGTCGTCTCGGCCGCCCAGGCACTCTGCGTGGAGCAGCGGATGTTCCTGATCGTCGACTCGCCGCAGGCGTGGACGACACTGGACGCCGCCCGGGCGGGCCTGTCCGCCTTCGACTCGGTGCGCAGCGACCACGCCGCGCTGTACTTCCCGCACCTGGAGCTGGTCGACCCGCTCACCGGCCGGCTGCGCAGCTTCCCGCCGTCGGGCACCATCGCCGGCGTGATGGCGCGCACCGACGGCCAGCGGGGCGTGTGGAAGGCACCCGCGGGCACCGAGGCCGGACTGCCCGGGGTGCGCGCGCTGACCGTCCCGCTGACGGACCGGGAGAACGGCCTGCTGAACCCGCTCGCGGTGAACTGCCTTCGGACGTTCCCGGTGGTGGGCCCGGTGGCCTGGGGCGCGCGGACCATGGCGGGCGCCGACGTGCTCAGCTCGCAGTGGAAGTACGTCCCGGTGCGGCGCCTGGCGCTGATGCTGGAGGAGAGCCTCTACCGCGGCACCAAATGGGTCGTGTTCGAGCCCAACGACGAGCGGCTGTGGGCGCAGATCCGGCTGAACGTGGGCGCGTTCCTGCACTCGCTGTTCCAGCAGGGCGCGTTCCAGGGCACGTCGGCGCGCTCGGCCTATTTCGTCAAGTGCGACAAGGACACCACCACCCAGGACGACATCAATCGCGGTGTGGTGAACGTCGTGGTCGGATTCGCGCCACTCAAGCCCGCGGAATTCGTGATCGTCAAGATCGAGCAGCTCGCCGGACAGTTCGAGGTTTAGGATCTCCATGGTCGAGTTCACCGTCAATCCGCACCGGTTCGATCCGTACAAGAATTTCAAGTTCCTGGTCGTCTGGGACGGTCGGGTCGTCGCCGGAATCAGCAAGATCAGCCCGCTCAAGCGCACCACCGAGGTGGTGAAGCACCGCAGCGGGGGCGATCCGAGCGCGCCACGCAAGTCGCCGGGGCGCACCGACTTCGAGGCGGTCACCCTGGAGCGCGGGGTCACTCACGACCCGGAGTTCGACCGCTGGGCCAACAAGGTCTGGATGGTCGGCGCGGGCCGCGGGGCGGAGGTCTCATTGCGGGACTTCCGCAAGGACCTGGTGATCCAGGTGCTCAACGAGGCCGGTCAGGTGGCGGTCGCCCACAAGCTGTACCGCGCCTGGCCGAGTGAGTACCAGGTGCTCGGCGAACTGGACGCCAACGCCAACGCGGTGGCGATCCAGAGCCTCAAGCTGGAAGTGGAGGGCTGGGAGCGGGACGAGGAGACGCCCGAACCGGAAGAGCCCTCGTTCCAGCAGCCGGCCTGAGCGGCCGACCGATGGAACTCGCCGGCGAGGCCGCCCTGTTGGCCGCCTGGGAGGCCGGGCTGGCGGCCGGCCGCACCGGGCGGGCCCTGCTGCTGCACGCCGTCGCCCGTCCGGGCGCCGGGACGGAGGAGCTGCTGGCCGTTCCACTCGGCCATCGGGACGCCGAACTGTACGGCCTGCGCGCCGAGTTGTTCGGCGAACGGCTCAATGTGCGGGTCAGCTGCCCGAGTTGCGCGGAGGAGATGGAGTTCGCCTTCGACTCCGGGGAGGTGGTCGGTGCCGCGCGGCCGGCGGACGGCCCGCTGCGGGTGGAGCTGGACGGCTGGCAGGTCGGCTTCCGGCTGCCCACCCCCGGCGATCTGGCCGCCGCCGAACAGACCCCCGCGGACCAGGCCAGGGCCGTGGTGCTGGAGCGGTGCGTGCTGATCGCCGAGCACGGCGGGGAGCCGGTCGCCGCCCGGCAGCTCCCCGAACCGGTCCAGCGGCGCGTGGCCGAGGCCGCCGCCGCAGCCGACCCCTGCGCCGACGTCCGGCTGCACCTCGGCTGCCCCGAGTGCGGCGAGCAGGCCCTCGCCGAGCTGGACATCGCCTCCTACCTCTGGGAGGAGCTGGACGACTGGGCCCGGGCGACCCTGCTCCATGTCCACCTCCTGGCCACCGCCTACGGCTGGAGCGAGGCGGAGATCCTGGCGCTCAGCCCACTGCGGCGCCGCTACTACCTGGAGCTGTGTGCAGATGCCTGACCACTTCGACCGCCTGGTGGCGAAGGGCGGCCCGGGCAGGGACCGGACCGGGGTACGGGTGCGCCCGCGCCTGCCGGGGCCGTTCGAACGGCTCGACGCGCTCGCTCCGGCGCCGCCGGTCGTGGACGAGGAGTCGTTCGGGCCGGGCCGCTCGGGCGGACGACCCGTTCCCGTGCCACTCCCCCGGCCGCCGGCGACGCCGCCCGCGGCGCCGGTCGAAAGGGCGCTGCGGGCGGTGGTCGGTGAGGACAGGCCGGCTGTCGCACCCGTCCTTCCGCTGCCGCGCACGCCGCTGCTGATCGCGCCGCCGGTCACCCCCGGTGCCGCACCGGCCGTCGAGCCGGCGGTGCGGAGGGAGGCCGCCCGCCCGGCAGCCGTACCGACGCCCGTCACCGCACGACACCTGGCGGCCGCCCCCGAGCCGCCGACCGCGGCACCGCCCGTACCGGCCCGGCCGGCCGCCGCACCGGCGTCCGTACGGCGGGCCGCCGGGGCAGCTGCTCCGGGCCGGGCGCACGGGACCGGGGCCCGACGCCGGCAGCGGCCGATCGAGCGGGTGGTGCGGGTCCAGATCGGGCGGGTCGAGGTCAAGGCCGCCCAGCGCACCCCGGCCGGACCGCCCAAGCCGGCGGCCGCCCGCCCGGGCCCGGCCCTCGACCTGGACAAGTACCTCGACCGGGAGACCTCATGAGCGGGCGGGTGGGGCACATGACCGAGGGGACGAACCCGTGAGCAACCACCTCGCGATCGCCACCGTGAGCGAGGCGCTGCGGCTGCTCATCACCCGAGCGCTCTCGCCCGACATCCCGTTCGCGGTCGAGGTCGGCGCCCGCAAGCCGCCGACCGAGCCGCCCACCGACCCGACCATCACCGTCTTCCTCTATCAGGTCACGGCCAACGCCTCGCTGCGCAACCGCGACGCGCCCACCCGCGCGACGGACGGCACGGTGCTGGCCCGGCCGGCCTCCGCCCTGGACCTGCACTACCTGATCAGCTGTTACGGCGAGGAGTCCCAGCTGGTCGGCCAGCGGCTGCTCGGCTGCGTGGTCCGGGCACTGACCGAACAGCCGGTGCTGTCCCGGCAGTTGATCGAGGAGGCAGCCGCCCAGCCGTACCTGGTGGGGACGGACCTGGCCGCCTCGCCGCAGCGGGTGCGCTTCACGCCCACGACGATGGACGTCGAGGAGCTGTCCAAGCTGTGGAGCACGCTGCTCCAGACGCCGTACGCGCTGTCCGTGACCTACCAGGCCGCCGCCGTCCTCGTGGAGGGCAGGGTCGATCCGGTGGCCGGCAAGCCGGTGCTGCGCCGTACCGTGCGGGCCGTGCCGTCCCGTGGGCCGGTCGTGGAGCGAGTGCTGTCCCGGCCCGCCGGGTCCCCCGGTGCTCCCGGGGAAGGGCCGGTGACCAAGGACCGGGAACTGGTGCTGGAGGGCACCGGCCTGCGCGCCGACCTGGTCGTGGCCCGGCTGGGCGAGCGGCGGGTGCCGGTCGACCCGGGCGGCGTCCGGGACGACCGGCTGGTGGTCGCCGTCCCGGAGGACCTGCCGCCCGGCGTGTACCAGGTGCAGGTCCTGCACGGACTGGCGCTGGACGGCAGGCCCGCCGCCGACCACCTCGCGCTGGAGTCCAACGCGCAGACCTTCGCCCGGCAGCCGCGGATCGTCGGGCCGATCGGCACGGCGGACCGCGGCGACGGACCCTCCGGGGTCTCGGCCCGGCTGGACGTCCGGCTGGACCTGCCGCTCCGGGACGACCAGCAGGTCCTGCTGCTGCTGGACGAGTTGCACCCGCCCGCCGGGCGGCGCGGGGCGAGCCACCAGTTCCGCGCGCCCGCGCCGCCGCAGCCGCGCACCGACCCGTACGAGGTCCGGGTGCCGGTCGTCGGCGTACGCCCGACCGCGTACCTGGCCCGGGTCCAGGTGGACGGGGTGCCCAGCGAGTTGACGGTGTCGAGCGACGGAACGTTCAACGGTCCCGTCGTGGACCTGACGCACTGACCGCAGGACGGGGGATCCGGATGAGCACGCGTCGAAGGCAGGGCCGCGACGGCCCGGCGGACGAGCCGCACCGGCAGGCGCTGTCGGCCGCGGTCGCCGCCGTGCTCGACCGCGTCGACGCGCACGCGGCCGGCCGCGACGCGGGTGACCCCACGTCGTCCGACAAGCCCGCCGGCCGCCGGGGCGGACGGCGGCAGCCCACCACCGCCCTGGACGCGCTCAGCGCCTCCTTCGGGCTCACCCCGTTCGAGCGCGACGTCCTCGTGCTGGCCGCCGCTCCCGTGATCGACCCCACCGCCGCCGCCCGGTGCGCCGCGGCCGGCGGCGACCCCGGGCGCGCTCACCCGACCTTCTCGCTCGCCCTCGCCGCCCTGGACCAGCCGCACTGGAGCGCCCTCACCCCGGTCGGCCCGCTGCGCCGCTTCCGGCTGGTCGAGCTGGACGACGAGACCGCACTCACCGCCTCCCGGCTGCGGATCGACGAGCGGGTGCTGCACTTCCTGGTCGGCGTGCCGTACCTGGACGTGCGGCTGCACGGCCTGCTCACCCGGGTCGGGCCGCCCGGCGAGCTGCCCGAGCCCCACGAGCGGTGCGCGGCCGAGCTGGCCCTGGGGTGGACCGCGGCCGGGCTGACCGGCCCGCCGCACACCGAACTGACCGGCGCCGACCGCCGTACCCGCTGGGAGATCGCGGCGGCGGCGGCCCACCGCGCCGGGCTCGGCCTCTACGCCGCGCACCGCGAGGACCTGCCCACCGAGCCCACCGAGCGCGAGCAGCTCGCCCGGCTGTGGCAGCGGGAGGCGATCCTGATCCCGGCCGCGCTGCTGGTGGAGGGCGGCGAGCCTGGCCGGGAGCACCCGCGGTCCCCGAACGGCACGGAGGCCTTCCTCACGAGCCTGGCGGTGCCGCTGGTCGTCTCCGGCGACGAGCTCCCGGCGGAGGGGGCCTCGGACCGGGCCAGGCTGACCGTACCCGCGCTCGGCCCCGAGGAGCAGCTGGCGATCTGGGCCGCGGAACTGGACGGTGCGCCGGGGGTCACCGAGGGCGAACTCCGCGCGCTGGCCGCGCAGTTCTCACTGCCCGGCCATGTGATCCGCGCGGCCGCGGCGACGGCGCGGCGGGCGGCCGAGGACGGCCGGGACATCAGCCCGCTGGCCTGGCACGCCGGTCTGACGGAGGCCCGGATGTCCCTGGAGGAGCTGGGCCGGCGGGTCGAGCCGCGGGCCGGCTGGGAGGACCTGGTGCTGGAGGAGCGCCAGCGCTCGATCCTGCGCGAGATCGTCGCCCACGTCCGCCGGCGCGGCACGGTCTACCAGGAGTGGGGCTTCGAGTCGGTGCTGCGCCGCGGCCTCGGCGTCACCGCGCTGTTCGCCGGCGGGTCGGGCACCGGGAAGACGCTGGCGGCCGAGGTCGTCGCCGGGCAGCTCGGCGTGGACCTGTTCGTCGTCGACCTCTCCCAGGTCGTCAGCAAGTACATCGGCGAGACCGAGAAGAACCTCCGACGGGTCTTCGACGCGGCCGAACGCGGCGGCGCACTGCTGCTGTTCGACGAGGCCGACGCGCTGTTCGGCAAGCGCAGCGAGATCAAGGACAGCCACGACCGCTACGCCAACCTGGAGGTCAGCTACCTGCTGATGCGGATGGAGGCCTACCGGGGCCTGGCCGTGCTCACCACCAACATGAAGAAGGCGCTGGACCCGGCGTTCATGCGGCGGATCAGGTTCGTGGTCGACTTCCCGTTCCCCGGGGTGCCGGAGCGCGCCGAGATCTGGCGCCGGGTCATCCCCAAGGAGACCCCCAGCCAGGGCCTCGCCCCGGAGCGGCTCGCCCAGCTCACCGTGGCCGGCGGCTCCATCCGCAACATCGCGCTGTCCGCCGCCTTCCTGGCCGCCGACGAGGACTGCCCGATGCAGATGCGGCACCTGCTGGCCGCCGCGCGCACCGAGTACCTGAAGCTGGAGCGCTCGCTGACACCCTCGGAGGTCGGCGGATGGATCTGACCGACGGGGCTGCGACGGGGAGGGACGGCGCCGGGCGGAGCGAGGCCGAGCCCGGTGGCGCCGAACGGGTCGAGCCCGGGCACGGGGGCGCCGGGCGGATCGAGGTCGAGATCGGCGAGCTGGTCCTCGACGGCTTCGCACCCGTCGACCACGACCGGCTGACGGCGGCGTTCCGGAGCGAACTGACCCGCCTGGTCGAGGCGCGCGGCGTGCCGCTCGCGGTCGGCGGCGACCGCACGCTGGACCTGCTCTCCGGGCTGCCGCCGCTCCCGGCCGGCGCCTCACCGCAGCGGCTCGGCGAGGCGCTCGCCCGCGCCGTGCACGCCGGGCTGTCCGGCGGTGGCCGGCCGCCGGGACGGGGGCGGACATGACTCGACCCGCCCTCGCGACCAAGGACTCCGCACCGGACACCGAGCAGGGCTCGGCCCGGCGCAGGACCCGGGCGCCGAAGGCCCGTACACCCGAGCCCAAGGAGATCGTCTCCGGCGCCGGCCAGCCGCTCGACCCGGGCGTGCGCCGGGAGCTGGAGGCGCGGCTCGGGCACGACCTCAGCCGGGTCCGGGTGCACACCGACCGGGACTCCGCCGCGCTGACCGAGCTGATCGGCGCGGACGCCGTCGCCGTCGGCCCGGACCTCTTCTTCGGCGAGGGCAAGTACCGGCCCGCCGCCGAGGACGGCCGGCGGCTGCTCACCCACGAGCTGCTGCACACCGTCCAGGTCCCGAACCCGCTCGGCGCGCTACGGGTCGGCCGCGACCTGGGCGCGGTCAGCCTGCCGCAGGACGCGATCGAGCGGGAGGCGGAGCAGGGCGCGCGCGACGACCGGCCGACGGCGGCGACGCCGGGTGCCACGCCGGGGTGGCTGCGCTACGCGACCGTCGACGCCGACCGGTTCCGCGCCGAGCGGCTCGACCCGGCCACCCTGGTCGACCGGCTGGCGGCCGGCATCCTGCGCTCACTGCGTGGCGACCCGACCGACTCCGCCGGCCGGGTCCGCTGGCAACTCGCGCGCTTCGCCCCCGAGTTGCAGGCCTCCGTGCTGGAGCGCCTGGAGATCCGGCTGCCCTCCTCGGACTACACCCGGGTGCTGGAGCTGGTCGAGGCCGCCGAGCACCGCCCGGCCGACCCGGACGGCGCGCAGACGCCCGAACCGGTCACCGATGCCGCTGACCGGACCACCGACGACCGCGAGCGGACCGACCGGAGGGACCGCGGCGAGCGGGACCGGCAGCGGCAACTCGACGAGGAGGCACGGCAGCCGGACGACCCGAAGGGGCGACGCAGGCGCCGCAAGGGTCACGGTGACGCGGAACGCCCAGAGGAGCGGGGCGAGCAGCAGGACGAACAGCAGGCGCCACCCACGGAGGCCGAGGCCGCGCAGCCGCGGGCCGATCAGGCCCAGCCTCCTGGGCAGGCGAAGCCGTCGACCGTCGAGGCGGCCCCGGACGCGGACTCGGAGCAGTCGCCCGCACCGGTCGAGGAGGCCGCCGCCCAGCCCGTGGCCACCGTCGTACCGGACTCTCCCGAAGCCGGGCAGCCGGACCCCGCCGCCCAGCCCTCGGCCGGCACGAAGCCGCAGGACCCCGCCGCCCGTCCGCTGCCGCAGCCCGCGCCGGTCAAGCCCGAGCGTGTGGACACGGTCGCCCGGGCCGAGGACGGTCCGCCGGCCCGGCACGGGCTGCTGGCGGGAGACCGCGAGAAAGCCGAAACACCGGACCAGGAACGGCCGTTGGGCATGGAGCCCGACGCGGAGTCCGAGGTCCAGGACGGACCGGGCAAGGAGCAGGACCGGCAGCCGGCGTCAGCCGACGCCGGGCCGGAGATCTCGCCCGGGGACTTCCTTCCCTCGTCCGACCTCGACGTGTCGGCCGTCCCGACAGCCGATCGGATCAGCCTGTCACCGGACGGCACTCCGGCCGGGAACGCCGAGGCCCCGGAGTTCCCGGAGCCGCCCGCGACCAAGGCCGACCAGGTGCAGGCCGAGCGGGACGGCCGGCCGGAGGAGGACGCGGAGCCGGCGGCGGCACCCCCGGAACAGGCGCAGCCCGGGGCGGCACCGCCGGCCGCCCCCGAACCGGCCCCCGCCCCCGAGGCCGAGGACCGCAGCGCCCGCGACCTCCAGCCGGAACAGCCGGTCGAGCAGGAGATCGGCCCCGAACCCACCGCGAACCCGGCCGCCCCGGCGCCGGCCGCCGCCGAGCCCGCCCCGGTGGAACCGCGCCAGCCCGACACCCCCGCCGAGGAGGCGCGCGAGGCCGAACCGGCCCCCGAACCGGCCGGCTCGCCCGAGCCGGGCGGCGCGGAGCGCACGGCCGCGCCCACCGCGGCAGGGCCGGTCGGCGGGGACGGCCCGGGCGGTGACGGCGCCGGTCCGGACACCGGCGGGCCCGAAGCGGCACCCGGCGCGGACTCCCCCGGGACCGCCGCCGAGACCGCCCCCGGTCCGGCGGCCGAGCAGGCCGAGGCGCCCGCCGGACTCGCCGGCCAGCCCGCCCCGGACGCCTCCCTGGAGTCCGGCGGCGGCGCCTGCGCGGGCCCGCAGCAGCCCACCACCGAGGCGGAACCGGACGGTGCCGGAGCCGGTGGCTGCGCAGCGGGGGGCGGCGCGGCGGGCGCCCCGGCCCAGCAGGAGCAGAAGCCCGCCCCGCCCGACGTCTCCGGCCAGGACCCGCAGAGCGCGCTCGCCACCGCCGCGAGCCTGCCGCCCGATCGGATGGCCACCACCCTGGACGGCGTGGACGGTTCGGTGGACCGTACGGTCGGCGAGCAGCAGGCCCGGCTGCAGGCCGCCCCGCCGACCGTCCAGCGCCCGTCCGGAGCCCCGCGGACCCAGTCCGGCACGCCCGAGGCCGCGCCGCCCGCCGAGGCGGTGACGGAGCGGCTGGAGCGGGTCGGCCCGCCGGGCGCGGACGGCGAGCAGCAGCGGGCCGAGGAGAAGAAGGTCGAGGGCCGCAACCCCGGCGACCGGGTCGCCCCGCCGCACGTCGCCGACGACCCGGGCAACCAGGTCTCGCCGCAGGAGGTCCAGCAGGCCCAGGTCGCGGTCGACGGCGTGCCCTCGTCCGACCCGGCGCTGAACACCACCGTCGGCCCGGCGCCCAAGGTCGAGCTGACCGGGGAGAGCGACCCGGCGCGCACCGACCGGCAGACCACGAAGCTCAAGGAGAGCTCGACCAGGATCCTCGGCGTCGGCCGGGAGGACGCCGCCAAGCCGATGGGCGAGGACCGGATCTACCCGGACGTGCCGAAGGAGACCCTCACCGCCTCCGTCCCCGGGGGCGGCCACAGGCGCGGGGGCGCCGGTGCGCGCGGCGCGACCGACACCAAGCCGGGCATCGGCATCGTCACCCAGCAGGAACGCGGCCCGCAGATCCAGGCCGCGGTCGGCCAGGGGCAGGGTCAACTGGGCTCCGCCCGGGCCGAGCAGAAGCAGGGCGAGGCCGAGGCACGGCGGCAGAACCAGGCCGAGACCGACCAGGCGGTGGCCGACAACGCCGAGGCCCAGGCCGGCGAGCGGGGCGAGGCCGCGGAGAGGGTCCGGGCCGAGCGCGAGCAGTGGCGCACCGAGCAGGACCGGAAGGTCTCCACCGCGGACCAGGACTCCGCCGCGGAGCACCAGGACAAGACCGAACAGATCGGCAGGAAGCGCACCGAGGCCGACAAGGACGTCCAGGACCGTCAGCAGCAGGACAACCAGAAGATCCAGGACAAGCGGAAGGAGGCCGAGGAGAAGGCCCAGAAGGAGAAGGACCGCAAGAAGGAGGAGTCCGAGGGCTGGTGGGGCTGGGTCAAGTCCAAGGTCAAGGCGGCCTTCGACGCGCTGGTCGAGGCGGTCACCAAGGTCTTCGACTTCTTCCGCGGCCTGATCAACGACATCATCGACGGCTTCCGGAAGTTCGCGAACTGGGCGATCGACCAGGCGCGGAAGTTCGCCGTCGACCTGATCAACAAGCTCGCGGACGCGCTGATCAAGATCTGCGACGTGCTGCTGGCGGCCTTCCCCGAACTGCGGGACAGGTTCCGCAAGAAGATCGAGGAGTGGCGCGACAAGGCCGTCGCCAAGGTCAACGAGTGGGCGGACAGGCTCAAGAACGCCGTCAACAAGCTGCTCGACCTGCTGGCGGCCGGGCTGAACGCGCTGCTCAACGCGCTGGAGGCGGGACTCAAGGCCGCGATCGAGGCGGTCCGCAAGACCGTCATGGACGCCATCGACTTCGTGCAGAAGGCGATCGCGGTCTTCGGCGAGTTCGCGGTCCTGATCGGCGACATCGCCTCCGACCCGGGCGGCTGGCTGAAGAAGCTCGGCAGCGCCGCGATCGACGGCATCCAGCACTACCTGTGGGGTGCGATCAAGAGCGCGGTCAAGCAGTGGTTCAACGAGAAGGTCGAGTCGGTGGTCGGCCTGACCTCCACCATCGTCAACGTGCTGGTCAAGGGCTGCATCTCGATGGCCCAGATCGGGCGGATGGCCTGGCAGGCGATCGTCGCCTCGCTGCCCGGGATGATCGTCTCGATCGTGATCGAGAAGCTGGTGTCACTGATCGTGCCGGCGGCGGGCGCGATCATGGCGATCATCCAGGGGCTGGTGGCGGCGTGGAACACCATCAGCAAGATCGTCGCCGCGATCGGGAAGTTCGTCACCTTTCTCAAAGCGGTCAAGTCCGGTTCGGCCGCCTGCCTGTTCGCCGACGCGGTCGCGGCGGGCGTGGTCGCGCTGCTGGACTTCATCTCCAACTTCCTGCTCAGCAAGCTCAAGGGAGCCGGCAAGGCGGTCGGGACCAAACTCAAGGGGATCGCGCAGAAGATCCTCAAGGGCCTGGCGAGGGCCGGCCGGGGCGCCCGCAAGGCGGCCGGCCGGGCCGTCAACAAGGCCCGGGCGGGCCTGCGCCGGGCCACCCGGTCCCTGCGCAAGCGGCCCTCCCCCGGCCGCACCCGCTCCGCGCGAACGGGCCCCGCCCGGCAGACCGTCCGCCACGCGGAGCGCCACCCGTCGACCACCTCCGGACTCCCCCGCCGCGAGGTCACCCGCCCGAAGCCCGCCTCCCGCCGCCACCCCACCTCCCCCGTCGGACGCGCCCTCAACGCCTCCCGCCAGACCGTCAAGGCCGCCCTCAACCGGGTGCGGACGGCCGCGCGCACCCTCGGCCGCAAGCTCCTCGACAGCACGTTGGGCCGCGCCCTCACCAACGGCGCGCACAGGCTCCGCGACGCCTACCGCAAGCAGCGCGACCGCCTGCGTGCCTGGCACCGGAAGCGCCAGCAGCAACGCGCCCAGCGCCGCGCCCACGAGAACTCGCCGGAGGCGAAGCAGAACCGCCTTGACCTGATCGCCGCCCGCATCCGGCCACGGATCCAGCGCCTGCTCCACCGAGGCGTCCGGGGCCCGGTGCTGCGGGCGCTGCTCGCCGCGATGCGCATGTGGTACCGGCTGTCGAGCCTGGGCATCGAGGGCGACAGGAACTTCGCCGTCACGGCCACCCTCAATCCGCAGGTGAAGCTCACCGACGCGCTCACCCTGGACGAGCGGGACCTGCTGGCGATGCTCGACGAGCTGTCCGCCGAGATCCTGAACCACTCCCGGACCGTCAGCGGTGCGAACCGGATCCACCGGAAGGACGACGATTCCGCGGCGGACCAACGGCGGTTCGGAGTCCCCCAGGGAGTCGGCTTCGCCTCGATGGCCCGGTTCATGAACCATCAGGGCCCGAGCATGGCGGGCTTCGACCACGCGAACGAGAGCGCACACGACGTGTTCGAGTTCGAGGACGGGCCCGACCGGACCCCGGCCGCCGTCACGCACACCGTGCTGCGCGAGACCAACAAGATGCGGAACGCCCAGCAGAAGCGGATAGCGGCCGGTGCCGACAAGGAGGAGCAGGAGAGCCTCCGGGCGGTCGAGAGCGCCCAGCGCCTCCAGCGGGCCGTGATCAAGCGGCAGCACGAGAACGGCCAGGCCGAGGAGCATCTGCGATACCGGGGCCGCAAGAACCGTGCCGGCACGTTCAAGGAGGGCATCGCCGAACGGATCCTCAACGACCCCGACCACAACCGCGAGGTGGTCGAGGGGGTCCGGACGATGGCCGCCGGCGGCCGGGTCGACGGGCAGGTGGGGCGCGACGCCGCGTTCCTCGGCAGCCTGATCATGGGCAAGGAGGTCCACCGGAACGATCGGTCGATCATCCACTCGGGGATGCTGCTGCAGATGGCCGCCGAGGGCAGCCGGGTCTCCGGGGTCGCCCCGACCGCCGACCCGAAGACCAGCCTCCCCGGCCTCCGGGTCCACCGGGGCGAGGCGATGCCCGTCGCCGAGGCGCTGAAGTACCTCCCGATGGAGGGGGGAGGTGCCATGGAGCAGGCCAGGACGCTCGACCGGCAGCGCGCGAAGGAGCGTGAATCGGGTGCGGACACGAGCGAGAAGGCCTTCAACGGAAAGAACATCCAGGGGCTGGCCAACCGTGAAATCCTGGTGATCCAGATGTGGATCAAGTCCCTTGACATCAAGACCGAGAAAGGAAGCGAGATCACCACTCTTGAACAACTCAAGGGCCGGATCCGCGAAAAGCTTTTCCACTTGTACGGACTGAAGTAGCTCCCCGAGGTGATCGACCGATGACCGAGATTTTCGACCGAAGCCGACGGCTGGTCCTGCGGGACGACGCCGACGAATCTGCCGTGGAGGAACTGGCCGCGCTGATCGGCTGGCCGCGGCGCATCGACATTCCCGCGGACCCCGAGGAATGGACGCCCCGCCAGATCTCCTGGTACGTCGGCCCGGCCATCGTCCTCACCTACTGCGAGGATCTCCTCTCCGGTTTCTTCTATGTGATGATCACCGGTTCGGACGAGAAGGTCATCCGGAGCACGGTGGAACTCGCGGAGTCCACGCTGAACACCTGGCGGCTCCCCGAACTCGTCCGGAGTGCCGACCCCGAGGCGGATCCGGACACCTACGCGGCGGAGGTCCTGCGTCTGGGGCTGGGAGCACCGGTGGAATTCGACGAGGAATTCTTCCGGAGCGTCCGCCGCGCTCTGCGGAGCGATCAGCCGGAGGTCCGGAAGAACGCGGTGTGGGCGATCACGTACGAGCCGTGGCCCGCCTACGCGCCGCTGTTGGAGGAACTGCTGGACGAAGAGCAGGACGAGGAGGTGGCCGACATCGCCCGGTCCGTGCTTGAGGAGATGGCAGCGACGTGACGTACATGGACGCCCCCAAGCCCATCAGGGCCGGGCTGGTCATCGTCGATCCGCAGCGGGGGACGCCGCAGCGGATCGTCGTGCTGCAGTTCAACCCCGACAGCCTGGAGCGGTCGCTCGCCCCGCAGGTGGCAGGAGCCGACGGGAGCGGGGACCGGACGGAGGCGTTGCGGCTGAAGGGTCCAGCCGTGGAGACGTGGAAGTTCACGGCGGAGCTGGACGCCACCGACCAGCTGGAGGTGCCGGCGCCGAACGGGATCCATCCGCAGTTGGCCACCTTGGAGTTGCTGGTGCAGCCGGCCAGTGCGCAGCTGCGGAGCAATCAGGCGCTGGCCGCGCTCGGGACGCTGGAGATCACCCCGATCGAGGCCCCGCTGACCCTCTTCACCTGGGGTGGGAAGCGGATCCTGCCGGTGCGGCTGACCGAACTGACCATCACCGAGGAGGCGTTCGACATCGAGCTGAATCCGATCAGGGCCGCCGTCGCGATCGGCCTGCGCGTCCTGACCGTCAGTGATCTGCCGACCGGGCACCGCGGGGCGGAGCTGTACCTCGCACACCTGGCGCAGAAGGAGCGGCTGGTCGGCACGGCGGCCGGTGGCCGGCTGGGCGCGCTCGGCCTCGGAGGGGGGTTCTGATGACCGTCAACGACCCGCCGAACGCGCTGCCCGCGCCCTCGCCGTACCCGCTGACCAGCCGGTACCACGGCATCCCGGTCGTCTTGCACACCGAGCCGAACGGGCGGCACGTCCCTTTCCTCAAGCGGCGGTTGTTGCCCAGTGCGGACGGCCTGACCCCGCTCGCCGAGCACACCGTCAGCGCCGGCGACCGCCCCGACCTGCTGGCCTACCGCTACCTCGGCAGCGCCGACCGGTGGTGGCGGATCGCCGACGCCAATCCGGTCCTCGATCCGCGGGAGCTGACCGCGACCCCGGGCCGGCGGATCACCATCGCGCTACCCGGCGCGGTGCCCGGGCCGGGGGTGGGGAATGGCTGACGCCTCGGCCGTCACGGGGGGCGGGCCGATCGGGTCGATCCACCTGAGCCTGCTGATGGGCCCGCAGCTCCCGGTGCCGGTGCCGCAGCCGGTGACCGACGCGCTGCTGTCGGCGCAGGTCACGGTGGCCTCCGGGCAGCGCAGCGGGTTCCAGCTGGCCTTCGACCTGTCGAAGCACGGTCTGATCAACACCGCGCTGCTGCCGGGCGGCTTCTTCGACCCGAAGGTCAGGGTCGTGCTGATGGTGACCGTCACGGGCACCCCGACCGTGCTGATGGACGGTGTGATCATCCGCCAGGAGGTCGGCATCAGCAACCAGCCCGGCCAGTCCACGCTCACCGTCACCGGCGAGGACCTGACGGTGCTGATGGACCTGGAGGAGCAGGCCGGCGTGCCGTTCCCCGCGATGTCCCCGGCGGCCCGGGTGGCCGCGATCATCGCCAAGTACGGGCAGTACGGCATCGTGCCGCTGGTCATCCCCGAGCTGGTGCCGCAGACGCCGATGCCGACCCGGCGGATCGACTTCCAGAAGGGCACCGACCTCGGGTACGTCAACGAGCTGGCGAAGGCCAACGGTTACGTGTTCTACCTCGACCCCGGCCCGGCCCCCGGGATGAGCCGCGGCTACTGGGGCCCGGAGATCCGGCTCGGTGTGCCGCAGCACGCGCTGAACGTGAACATGGACGCGCTGTCGAACGTCGACCAGCTCACCTTCGCCTTCGACGGGACCGCCCGCGAGGAGCCGGAGGCCCGCGTCCAGTTCCCGGCGACCAAGGTGTCCGCCGTCCTGCCGGTGCCGGAGGTCAGCATCCTGCGTCCGCCGCTCGCGCTCAGGCCCGCGCCGGCGCTGAAGAAGAAGGTCATCGCCGACACCGCCAAGAAGGACAGCTCCCAGGCCGTCGCCGAGACCATCGCCAAGGCGATGCAGTCGGCGGACGCCGTCTCGGGCTCCGGCCAGCTCGACGTCGTCCGGTACGGCCACGTGCTGCGGCCGCGCGAGCTGGTCGGCGTCCGCGGCGCCGGACTCACCTACGACGGCCTGTACTTCGTCAAGAGCGTCACCCACAACCTCAAGCGCGGCTCGTACACCCAGAACTTCACACTGACCCGCGAGGGCCTGATCGCCCTCCAGCCGACCGTCGTCCCCTGACGCTGCAGCAGGAGTTGCCCACATGGCCGAACCGACCCGCTACCTCGGCAAGTTCCGGGGGACGGTGGTGAACAACGTCGACCCGCTCGGGATCGGCCGCATCCAGGCCCAGGTGCCCGACGTGCTGGGCGAGGTCGCGTCGACCTGGGCGATGCCCTGCTTCCCGGTGGCCGGCCCGGGAATGGGGCACTACGCCGTCCCGCCGGTGGGGGCGGGCGTGTGGATGGAGTTCGAGCAGGGCGACCAGAGCTATCCGATCTGGACGGGCTGCTGGTACGGCTCCGCCTCCGAGGTGCCGGTGGAGGCGACGACCGGCCCGCCGGGCGTGCCGAACCAGGTGCTGGAGACCACCGGGCGGCGGGCGATCGTGCTGTCCGACGACCCGACCACGGGGATCACCCTCCACACACCGAGCGGGGCCTCGATCGTGATCAACGACTCGGGCATCCGGATCAGCAACGGCCAGGGCGCCTCGATCTCGCTCGTCGGCGCCACCGTTTCCATCAACCAGGACGCCCTGAGCGTGACCTGACGGGGGAGAGACTCGTGCCCGGAAATCTGCTGCACGTCAATGCGACGGTGACCTGCCCGCACGGCGCCCAGGCGACGGCCCTGCCCGCCCAGGCCCGGGTGCTGGTCGCCGGCCAGGCCGTCACCAGCACGGCCGACCTGTACACCGTGACCGGCTGCCCGTTCACCGTGGCCGGCAAGCCCCAGCCCTGCGTCACGATCCGCTGGGTGGTGCCGTCCGCCCGGATCCGGGTGAACGGCTCCCCCGCGCTGCCGCAGTCCGCCGTCGGGCTGTGCCAGAGCGCCGAGCAGGTCCCTCAGGGGCCGCCGGTCGTGACCGTCGTCCAGCAGCGGGCGGTGGGGGTATGAGCACCCCGACGAGCACCGCACAGTTCGACGGGCCCGGCGCCCAGCCGACGGCTCCGCTGCCCGGCCCGGCCCGGACGGACATCGCGTTCCCGTTCCGGATCGACAGCCGCGGGCGCACCGCCGAGGCGGCGTACGACGACCACGTGCGCGACCTGATCGAGCAGTTGCTGTTCACCAGCCCGGGCGAGCGGGTCATGCACCCGGACTTCGGCTGCGGGCTGCTCGACCTGGTCTTCGCGCCGAACAGCCCGGAGCTGGCGGCCACCCTGCAACTGTCCGTCCAGGCGGCGCTGCAGCGGTGGCTCGGCGACGTCATCGAGGTCGCCGCGCTCGACGTGGAGAGCGAGGACAACGTGGTGCGGGTCGAGCTGGCGTACGTCGTGCGCCGGACCGGTACCCAGCGGCAGGACGTCTTCGAGGGCGGGGTGGCGGCATGACCGGGCGATCCGAACGTCCGACGGCACGGTGCGGGACGGAACTGCGGCGCGCCGACGTGCGCGCGGCGCACCTGCTGGGCGTGGACGGCGCCGAGCTGGAGGACGACGGGCGCACGCTGAGCGTGACCTTCCTCGGCCGGGCGCCGCAGGAGCTGGGCCCGGAGAACATCCGCGTCGACGGCGGCCGGCGGATCACCGGCCTGCGCGTCGTCGCGGTCGACATCGAGCGCGCGGACGACCCGGAGCTGGACGACCGGATGCACGTCACCCTCGACCGCACCGGCGACACCTCCCGCTACCGACTGACCGTGGTCGAGGCGGACGCCTACGGCCGGCCGGGCCCCCGCCCGTACCCGGGCTTCGACCCGAGGTACGCGAGCACCGGGTTCTCCTTCGGCGCCGAGTGCCCCTCCCCCTACGACTGCCGCACCGAGGAGGACTGCCCGCCCGCCGTCCGACCGGCCCCGGTCATCGACTACACCGCCCGCGACTACGAGAGCCTGCGGCGGCTCGTGCTGGACCGGATGAGCCTGACCACCCCCGGCTGGACCGAGCGGCACCTGCCCGACCTCGGCGTCACCCTGGTCGAGCTGCTCGCCTACACCGCCGACCAGCTCTCCTACCAGCAGGACGCGGTGGCCACCGAGGCGTACCTCGACACGGCCCGGCGCCGGGTGTCGGTGCGCCGGCACGTCCGGCTGATCGACTACGCCGTGCACGACGGCTGCAACGCCCGGGCGTTCGTCACCCTGGCGACGGACCGCCCGCTCGCCCTCCACCCCGGCACCTTCCGCTTCGCCGCCGTCGACGTCAGCCGGCTCGGCCCGCAGGAACGCCCGGAACTGTCCACGGTGATCCCCGACGAGCAGGTGGACGCGCTCACCCGGACCGCGGCGGTCGAGGTGTTCGAGCCGCTCGGCGGAACGGACCTGGTGCTGCACCCCGCGCACAACACCATCCGGTTCTGGACCTGGGGCGACCAGGACTGCGTCCTGCCGACGGGCGCGACCTCCGCCACCCTGCGCGACGACTGGCACGAGGCCGACCGGCCGGAGGACCGCACCCGGCACCTGGCGCTGCGCCCCGGCGACCTGCTGATCGTCGAGGAGGTGCTCGGCCCGCGCACCGGCGCCGCCGCCGACGCCGACCCCGCGCACCGCCAGGCCGTCCGGCTCACCTCGGTCACCCACCTGGTCGACGAGCTGTACGAGCAGCCCGTGGTCGAGGTCGAGTGGGCGCCGGAGGACGCGCTCACCTTCCCGGTCTGCCTGTCCGCGCGCGGCGGGAGCGACTGCGGCCCGATCCCCGACGTGAGCGTCGCCCGCGGCAACGTCGTGCTGGTCGACCACGGCCGCTCGCTCACCTTCTGCGGCGGAGCCCCGGAGACCTTCACGGTGCCGCCGGAGCCGGTCCGGGTGGCGTCCTGCGGTCCGGGTGGGTCCGGCTGCGCGGACCGCGTCGGGGGCAGCCCCGCGGCGGAGGCGATCCACGAACTGGTCGACCGGACCAGGACCGGCCGCCAGCTCGGCCCGCGACAGGTCCGCGAGCTGTACGCGCTGCTCGGCGAGGCGGCGGTCCGGCGGGCCGGGCTGAGCATCCAGCTCGCGCCGGGCGCGAGCGCGGAGGGCGAGGACGGCCAGGGCGCCGCGGTCGAGCCGCCCACCGCCGACGCCCAGGCGGCGACGCTGGAGACGCTGCTCGACCAGACCCGCTACCCCGTCCTGCCGCAGCCCTTCCGCCCGGTGCTGCGCTACGCGCCGGTCACCCAGGCGGCCGCCTACCCGGACCGGGCACACGTCTGCGCCCGGCAGGCCGTCCTGCTCGCCGGCATCCCCGAACGGGTCCGGCAGCGGCTGGAGGAGATGTGGCACCGGGCGGACTGCGGCCACCCCCTCTCCCGTGCCGAACTCGCCGAACTGACCCTGCTGTTCGGGGCCCAGCTGGTGCAGGAGCTGCGCCTCGCGGAGCGGCCCGCCGCCGGACTGCGCGAACTGCTGGCCCGCCGCACCCGCCTGCTCGCCGCCAAGCTGCGCCGCCTCGAGGTGCTCACCGCCCGGGCCCGCGCCGGCGGGGTGCTCCGGCGGCCCGGCGTCTGGGAGGTGATCCAGAGCTGGGGCGGCCGCTACGCCTCCGGGCTCGACCCCGACTCCCCCGCGTCGGCCGGCCCGGCGTCCGGGATCGCCGTCCAGGACCCTCGTGCCGCAGTGCCGGCCGTCCGGGCCACCGCCGGGGGCCAGGAGTGGACGCCCCGCCGGGACCTGCTCTCGGACGGCCCGCGCGACCGGCACTTCGTCGGCGAGCCGGAGGACGACGGCCGCCTCGCGCTGCGCTTCGGCGACGGGCGGCACGGTCAGCCGCCCCGGCCCGGCGCGGAGTTGCGGGTCGCCTACCGGATCGGCAACGGCACGGCCGGCAACGTCGGCGCGGAGGCCATCAACCACCTGGTGGTCTGCCGGGACCAGCCGCCCCACGCGAGGGGGCGCAGTACCGTCGTACCGCCGCAGGACGCGCTGCTCCGGGTCCGCAACCCGATGCCCGCGAGCGGCGGCACCGATCCCGAACCCCTCGACCAGGTACGGCAGTCGGCCCCGCTCGCGCTGAGCCGCACCCGGCTGCGCGCCGTCACCGCCGCCGACTACGCGGAGCTGGCCGCAGCCCTGCCGGGCGTCCGGCGGGCCGCCGCCGAACTCCGCTGGACCGGCAGCGTCCAGGAGGTCCACGTCGCCGTCGAGCCGTACGGGCAGGCCACCGCCGACACCGCCCTGCTGGCGGCGGTCGGCGACGGCCTGGAGGCGTACCGCCGGATCGGCCACGACCTGGTCGTCCGCCCCGCCCTGGTGGTGCCGCTCGACCTCGAACTGCAGGTCTGCGCCGCCCCCGGTTACCAACGCGGCCACGTGCTGGCCGAGTTGCGCCGGGTGCTGGGCAGCCGCGCCCTGCCGGACGGCCGGCTCGGCTTCTTCCACCCGGACGCGCTGGGCTTCGGCGAGCCGGTCCGGGTCTCCCGGCTGGTGGCCGTCGCCGCCGCCGTGCCGGGCGTGGTCAGCGCCCGGGTCACCCGGCTGCGGCGGCAGTTCGGGCGGGACGACGGCGAGCTGGCCGACGGGCTGCTGCGGCCCGGCGCGCTGGAGATCGCCGGCTGCGACAACGACCCCGACCGGCCGGAGAACGGCCGGCTCTCGATCGTGATCGGAGGCGGCCGATGAACGGCCAGTGCACCTGCGGCTGCTCGGGCACCGCCACCGCGACCCCGGCCCCGCTGTTCAACCCGCCCGGGCTGGACGCCATCGGCTACCGGGTCGGCCGCTACGGGGAGTTCCTCGACAGCCTGCTCGCTCGGCTGTCCGGCCCCGCCTACCCGGCGCTGCGCGACCTGACCGTCCGCACCCCGGACGACCCGGCGATCGCGCTGCTGGACTCCTGGGCCGTGCTCGCCGACGTGCTCACCTTCTACTCGGAGCGGATCGCCAACGAGGGCTACCTGCGCACCGCCGTCGAGGAGGAGTCGCTCACCCTGCTCGGCCGCCTCGTCGGGCACCGGCCCCGGCCCGGCGTGGCCGCCGACACCTACCTCGCCTACACCCTCGACCACGACCCGCGGGCCGCCGAGGACCCGACCGTGGTCGTCCCGCGCGGCGCCCGCAGCCAGAGCGTCCCCGGCCCCGGCGAGGACCCGCAGTCCTTCGAGACCGCCGAGGACCTCGCCGCCCGCTCGGCCTGGAACGAGTTGGCCGTGCTGCGCCGCCGCCCGTACCAGCTGACACCCGGACAGCTGAACCCCGGCGGGCGGGCCGAGCTGTTCGCCGCCGGGACCGCCAACAACATCAAGCCCGGCGACCGGCTGCTGTTCGTCTTCAGCGCCGACAAGGCCGCCGACCCGGTCCACCGGGTGATGCGGCTGGTGCCCGAGGTGCGGCTCGACCGCGAGAACGACGTCACGGTGATCGGGCTGCCCCGGGACCTGCGCACCCTCAAGGACCTGCGCGCCGAACTGGCGGACCGGATCACCGTCTCCGAGGGCGCCCCGAATCCCAGGCCCGGGCACAGCCGGATCATCCGGGACTTCGACGACCAGGTGCTGGCCCCGCTGCGCGCCGACCTCGACCGACCGTCCGGCCCGCTGAGCACCCCGGCCGACTTCGCCGAGCGGCTCACCCCGGTGATGGCCCGGGCGGCCGAGGCCGCCGAACTGGCGCACTCCCAGCAGCCGGTGGCCGACTGGTTCGGACGCCTCGGCGAGGAGCTGTCCGGCCTGCGCGACCGCGCCCACCAGCTGGAGCCGCCGCAGGCCCCCGACAAGCCCGGGCCGAACCCTCCCGGCACCGGAGCCGCCGACCCGGCCGTCCGCGGGCTCGGCTCGGTGCTGGCGGCGCTGCGCACCGCCCCCACCCGGCCCCCGCTGAGCGCCCGGGACCTCACCCGCGACCCGCAGCGCCTGTTCGCGCCCGGCTCGGACCTCGGCGTGCAGCTGCTGTCCGCGCTCGACCCCCGGCTGCGCGACGGCCTCTACCCCGCCTGGCGGCGGGTCGACCTGACGGTGCCGCTCGCCGTGCACGAGATCCAGGCGATGCGGGTGGTCGCCACCCCGTTCGGCGCCACCGCGCCGCTCAAGCCCGTCTACGGCAACGACGGCCGGATCGACCGCTACGTGGACTGGCCGCTCGCCGGCAGCACGCTGATCGGAGTCCGGATCGGCTTCGACACCGCCGGCACCGTCCCGAGGACCGCCGACTTCACGTACGTCGAGGCCGGCAGCCTGACGCACGATGGCTTCTCGCTGCCGTGGGACCACACCTTCACCCTCGGCCCCGGACAGGTCAAGGTGGTCACCACCGAGCCGCCGGCACCGACGCCGAACCCGCACGCCGCCGCCGTGCGCGCCGCGGTGCCCGCTCCCGACCAGGAGGCCGGGGTCAGCGCCAGGTTCCTGGCCAAACTGCCCGAACGCACCGTCTTCGTGTCCCGCCCGCAGGCCGACGGGCGCATCCACGTGACGGTGGACGGCGGGCCCGGCCCCGCGCTCGACTACCAGCTCGAACCGGGCCAGGAGAAGACCGGCGAGTCCGGCGAGCTGAACGTCCGGGTCCACCGCTACACCGCCACCGACGAGTCCCCGCCCGCGGTCGAGGTGGTGTTCACCACCAAGCTGCAGCCGGTCTCCGGCACGGTCCTCACCCTCGACGCCGTCTACGACCAGATCGCGCCCGGCAGTTGGGTGGTCATCCAGCGCCCGCGCAAGGGGATCGACGGCGGCATCCCGGGCAGCCGCGACCTCGCCGAGGTCATCACCCGGGTGACCGACGTGCGCGTGATCTCCCGCGCCGACTTCGGCATCACCGGAAAGGTGACCGAACTGTCGCTGCAGCAGCCGTGGTTGGACGAGAAGGACACCCAGCTCTCGGACATCCGGGACACCACCGTCTACGCCCGCGGCGAGTCGCTGCGGCTCGCCGACGAGCCCGTCACCGAGGAGGTCCACGGCGACCGGATCGAACTCGCCCGGCTCTACGACGGGCTGACCCCCGGCCGATGGATCGCGGTCGGCGGCGAGCGGACCGACATCCCGAACACCACCGGGGTCCGGGGCACCGAACTCGCCATGATCGCCGGTGTCGGGCAGAGCGTCGACCCGCGCCTGCCCGGGGACACCGTCCGCACCGCGATCACGCTCAGTGCCCCGCTGGCCCACCGCTACCGGCGCGACACCGTCCAGGTCCTCGGCAACGTGGTCCGCGCCACCCAGGGGGCCACCCGCGACGAGGCCGTCGGCAGCGGCGACGCCGGGGTCCCCGGCCAGCGCTTCACGCTCTGGCAGTCGCCGCTCACCTGGCTGGCCGCCGACACCCCCAGGGGCGCGCGCAGCACCCTGGAGATCCGGGTCGACGGGGTGCGCTGGCACGAGGTCGACAGCCTCGCCGGGCGCGGCGCCGACGAACGGGTCTACGTCACCTCGACGGCGGCCGACGGCCGCACCACCGTCACCTTCGGCGACGGCGTGCACGGTTCGCGCCTGCCCACCGGCCGGGAGAACGTCCGCGCCCGCTACCGGATCGGCATCGGCGAGTCGGGCAACGTCGGCGCCGGACGGATCACCCAGCTCACCACCCGCCCGCTCGGCGTCTCCGCCGTCGTCAACCCGCTGCCCGCCACCGGCGGCGCCGGCCCGGACGGCCCGGGTCCGGCCAGGCGCAACATCCCGCTCGCCGTCACGGCACTCGACCGGCTGGTCTCGGTTCCCGACTACGAGGACTTCACCCGCTCCCGGGCCGGCATCGGGCGCGCCGGCGCCACCCGGCTCTCGGACGGCCGGCGGGAGCTCGTCCACGTCACGGTGGCCGGGGTGGACGACATCCCGCTCACCGCCGACTCCGACCTGATCCGCGCCCTGCACTCCTCGCTCACCGCGTACGGGGACCCGAAGCTGCCGGTCGAGGTCGCGCTGCGCGAACTCGTCCTGCTGGTCGTCGCCGTGAACGTGAAGGTCGACCCGGACCACTCCTGGGACCTGGTCGAGCCGGCGCTGCGCCGCGCCCTGCTCGACCGCCTCGGCTACGCCGGGCGCCAACTCGGCCAGAGCGCCCACCTGTCCGAGGTGCTCGCCGTCGCCCAGGCCGTCCCCGGCGTGGACCGGGTCGACGTCGACGCCTTCACCGGTGTGCCCGGCAGCCTCACCCCGGAGGGCCTGGAGCACCTGTCCGAGCAACTCGCGCAGCCGCAGCCGACCGTCCCGGCCCGGCTCGCCCGCTTCGACGAGCAGCGCTACCGGGTGCGGGACCCCGACGGGGAGACCCTCACCGACATCGCCGCCCGCAACGGCATCTCCGTCGCGGAGCTGCTGCGCCTCAACCCGGCGGTCACCGACACCCGCCCGCTGCCGGCCGGCCGCGTGGTGACGGTGTTCCGCGGCATCCGTCCGGCCCAACTCGCCCTGCTGTCACCGAATCTTCCCGACACGTTGATCCTCAAGGAGATCCGCGCATGAGTGAGCGACGGGGGTCCCCCCGGCCGGAGGCCGGGGGAGAGCGAATCGTCGAGAGGTGCGTCCGATGAGCCGCGACCCGGACGGACTGCTGGAGCTGCTGCCGCAGTGGCACCGGCTGCGCGACGCCGAGGCGGGCGAGCCGCTGCGCGCCCTGCTGGCCGTCGTCGCCGAGCAGGTCGACGTCGTGCGCAGCGGCATCGAACAGGGCTACCAGGACTGGTTCGTCGAGACCGCCGCCGACTGGGCCGTCGCCTACCTCGGCGACCTGGTCGGCTACCGGATCCTGCCCGGTTACGAGGAGGTGCTCGCCACCGGCCTGCACGGCGGGGCCTCCCCGGAACGGGTCGCGGCCCGCGACCGGCTCGCCGCCCGGCTGGCGCCGCGGCACGACGTCGCGAACACCGTCGCCTACCGCCGGCGCAAGGGCACGCTCGCCCTGCTGGAGGAGCTGTCCGCCTCTGTCGCCGACTGGCCGGCCCGGGCGGTGGAGCTCTCCCGGCTGCTCGGCGGCACCCAGCCGGTGCGACTGCTGCGCCCCGACGAGGAGGCGGCCGACCGTCGGCGGCTGAGCCGGGGCCGGCTGGTCGACGTGCGGCGCGGCGCCGAACTCGACCTGCTCGGCGGGCCCTTCGACGGGCAGGCGCACACCGCCGACGTCCGCCGGGCCGCCTCCGCCCGCCGCCAGGGCGGCTGCACGCCGGCCGGGGTCGCCCTGTACGTCTGGCGGCTGAAGCCGTACCCGGTCACCCGGGCGCCGGCCTACTGCATCGACCGGGCCAGGAACCTCTTCACCTTCTCGGTCCTCGGCAACGACGCCCAGCTGGTCACCAAACCCGAACCGGAGCCGTCGACCACCCACCTCGCGGCGCTCGACAACGTGCCGGCCCCGATCCGGCGCAGGCAGCTCGCCGAGCGCCTGGCCGACTACTACGGACCCGGCAAGAGCTTCGCCATCTGGCGCGACGGCGCCCAGGAGCCGGTCCCGCCCGCCGAGATCACGGTGGCCGACCTGAGCGACTGGACGTACCGCCCCAAGCGCGGCCAGGTCGCCGTCGACCCGTTGCTCGGCCGGATCGCCTTCGGCGCCCGCTCCGCCCCGCGCCGCGGCGTCTGGGTCGACTACCACCACGCGTTCGGCGACGACACCGGCGGCGGGGAGTACCCGCGCGACCGCCCGGAGGCCCGGCACCGGGCGCTCTACCGGGTCGGCCCCGGCGGGCCGTACGAGCGGATCAACGACGCCTACCAGCAGTGGCGCGCCGACCAGGAGGACGGCAGCGCGGGCGGTGCCGCCGTCATCGAGATCACCGACAGCGGCGCCTACCAGGAACAGCTGGACTTCGACCTGGCGGAGGACGACCGCCTCGAACTGCGCGCCGCCGAGGGCACCCGGCCGGTGATCCGGCTGCTCGACTGGTACAGCAACCGGCCGGACGCGCTCAACGTGCGGGGCGTTTGCCCGGGCGGGCGGCTGGTCCTGGACGGGCTGCTGATCACCGGTCGCGGGGTCAACGTCACCGGACCGCTGGCCTCCGTCACCCTGCGGCACTGCACCCTGGTGCCGGGCTGGTCGCTGGAGCCGCACTGCGAGCCGCACTCGCCGCAGGAGCCCAGCCTCGTGCTGGACCACACCACCGCCTGCGTGACGATCGAGCGCAGCATCCTGGGCACGATCCAGGTCGTCGGCGACGAGGTGGACACCGACCCGCTGGAGATCCACCTCGCCGACAGCATCCTGGACGCCACCGGACCCGAGCACCCGGCACTCTCCGGGCCCGACTGCGAGCACGCCCACGCGCTGCTGCACGCCCACCGCTCCACGGTGGTCGGCGAGGTGCACACCCACGCGGTGCCGATCGCCGAGGACTGCGTGTTCACCGGGCGGCTGCGGATGGCCCGCCGCTCGCTCGGCTGCCTGCGGTTCTGCTACGTCCCACCGGGCTCGCGCACCCCGCGCCGGTACGAGTGCCAACCCGACCTGGTGCGCTCGGCGGTGACCGAGCTGGTCGAGCGCGGCGAGCTGGACCCGGCGCCGGCCGCCCGGCTGCGCGAGCTGGAGGCCGAGCGGGTCCGCCCGCTGTTCACCAGCCTCCGCTACGGCACGCCCGGCTACGGGCAGTTGGCCGCCGGGTGCGCCCCGGAGATCACCCGCGGCGCCGAGGACCGCTCCGAACTCGGCGCCTTCCACGACCTGTTCCAGCCCCAGCGCGAGGACAACCTGCGGGCGCGGCTGACCGAGTACACCCCGGCCGGCACCGACGCCGGGATCTTCTTCGTCTCCTGACCCGCCCTGATGACTCCGAAAGGGAAACCGTGCACGCAGACTTCTCGCGCCTGACCTTCCGGCCCGGCAAGCACTACTCCGCGGTGCTGACCCAGCAGGGCCGGGTCCAGCTCGACGCCGACGCCAACGAGCAGGCAGCGATCGAGCGGTACCAGCTGCGCACGCTCGCCGCCGACCTGATCGGCCGCCGCGGCGGACCGGCCGGGGCGGCCGGATTCGCGATCGGCTACGTGCCGGGCAACCACGACGTGGACGACCTCACCATCGGCGGCGGCCGCTACTACGTGGACGGCATCCTGTGCGAGGCCGACCGGCCCGAGCCCGGCATCGCGGTGCCCGACGACGGCGGCCAGGGCAACGGCGGCGACGCCCGGGAGGCGCCCGCCGGCTGGACGTACTGGGACCAGCCGGACGCCTACCGGGACCAGGAGCGCGACGGCGACCGGCTGCCCGGCGAGTTCCCGTTCCTGGTCTACCTGAAGGTCTGGGAGCGCAGCGTCACCGCCGTCGAGGACCCGGAGATCCGCGAGGTGGCGCTCGGTGCGGCGATGCCCGACACGGCGGCCCGGGCCAAGCTCGTCTGGCAGGTACTCGCCCTTCCCGCCTCGGAGTTGAGCGTTCCGGACGGCGGGGCGTCCCGGGTGCGGGAGGCCTTCGACACGTGGGCCGACGCGCACGAGCGGCCGGGCGGGCTGCTGGCCGCGCGCGCCCGGCGGCCGGAGCGGGTGAGCGAGGACCCGTGCCTGGCCCACCCCGAGGCCGGCTACCGGGGTCCGGAGAACCAGCTGTACCGGGTGGAGGTCCACCACGGCGGCTCGGCGGAGGGCTGCGCCACGTTCAAGTGGTCCCGGGAGAACGGCTCGGTCGTCCTGCCGATCGCCTCGATCGAGGGCGTCTGGGTCGACCTCACCACGCTGGGCGACGACGACAAACTCAGCCTCTCGGTCGGCGACTGGGTCGAGGTCGCGGACAGCGCGTACGTCAGCCGGGGCGAGGCGGCGAACCTGCTCCAGGTGGAGGAGACCGACCTGCCGGGGCGCCGGGTGCGACTGTCCGCCGAACCGGTGCCGGAGGTCGGGCGGGCGGCCGGGCGTCACCCGTTCCTGCGCCGCTGGGACCACCGGGCGCCCCGCGGCCGGGACGCCCTGCCGCTGGCCGGCGGCGCCCGGCAGCTCCAGGAGGGCGCCTGGCTCGACCTGGAGGACGGCGTCCAGGTGTACTTCCGACCGGGCGGCGAGTACACCCGGGGGGACTACTGGCTCATCCCCGCGCGAACCGCCACCGGCTCGGTGGAGTGGCCGCAGAACGCGGCCGGCGAGGCGCTGCTCCGGGAACCGGCCGGGGTCCGGGTGCACCATGCCCCTCTCGCCTGGGTGAAGGGCCCGACCACGGTCGTCGACCTCCGACAGACCTTCGCCCCGCTGACCGCCCCCACCCCGCAGTAGGGCGTGCAACCCGGTGGGAGCGGGTGCGGGGCGGTCGCCCGCTCCCCGGCTCCCGGCCCGGCACACGGACCGGCCGGGAGGGGTAGGGGCGCCGCCCCCGGCCTGTCGCCGCCGCACCGGCCCGAATGAAGGACGGCACCATCCTCATCAACTCCAGTCGCGGCGCGGCCTCGTCGACAGCACCGCCCTGGTCGAGACCCTGCGCGCCGGACGCCTTTCCGGCGTCGGCCTCGACGTCTACAAAGAACCCGCACCGCCGTCAGCCGGATCATCGACGCCACCGGCCGCACCAACGAAAACACCCTCATCCCCAGGGCCTGACCCCGCGAGGGCCCGGACCTCGGAGCGTGGACTCGGACGACTGACCGGCCGGCCCCGGCCACAGGGCCCCGGTCTCGAAGACCGAAACACCGAAACGGATCGGAAACCTGCCTCTCTCCGAGAACCACTTGACCCCCAGTCGCTCGGTGAGACTCATCGCTGCACGTCAGACGGTAGACAGCCCGCGCTGTTCGTTCACCGAAGGGCTCCTCAGAGGAGGTGGTGACCGACGCGTGGTCCCCGACAAGTCCCCACCGATACCCCTTCCGCTGCGCCCCTCAGCCACGCTTGGTGGGCAACCGCATACAGAGCAGTGGAACTCGGAATACCCATCCACAGGTCGTACTCACCGAACTCGCTGTGATGGTGTCGCCGATCGCTGAAAATTCAGAGATCGTTGACAGACGGTCCAACTGTGCGCGGATCCCCTGCGCTGCCCCGAGTGGCGTACGATCCCTCGACTCACTCGCCTTCCAGTTCCCCGCCCTCGCCGCCGAATACTTAGTCGGGTAGCCGGGCCACGTTGCCGTGACCCGGCTACCCGACTAAGCCGCACGTTCGGGGCGCGTACCAGGGGCGTACGCGAGCACTGCTGATTCGCCGGCGTCAGGTTGCGGCTTCGTGGTCGCCCTGGGCCGTGGCTGCGGCCCACTGGGCGACGCAGGCCTTCGTGACGTGGTACGGGCTTTGCCCCATGTTGTAGACACTCGCTTGTTATGCGACCAAGTCCAGGTTAATGACGCTCGTGGCGTGTTGCCGTTCATAGTCGACCGGGCTGCGGTAGCCGAGGGCGGAGTGACGCCGCCCTCGGTTGCACCAGGCCATGCAGGCGAAGGCCGCCATGCGGGCTTGCAACCTGATCAGCCGGCGTGAGCCGTAGAACGGTTCGCGCTTCAACGTGGCGATGAACGACCGAGGTCGGGCCAGTGCGGACGCTGTCCGAGGTCGAGCGGTGCGACGCCGATGCCGAGGGGCCCCGTCCTGCCGGTCGGGTGCGGCTACTCCTGCCGGTAGGCGCGGGCGGGCGGGGCGGCTGCGGCGACCGGTGCGCGGAGCACGGATCCGTCCGGGCCGGCCGGGTGGTCGAGGCCGTGGCGGGCGGTGGTGATCAGCAGGTGGCCGCCGGTCGGGGTGAGGCAGACGGAGGTGGGCTGGCGGGCGGGGAGGCGCAGGGTCGTCAGGTGGGTGCCGTCGGGGTGGTAGCGGTGGACGGCGCCGTGTCCCCAGATCGCCACCCAGAGGCAGCCGTCGGTGTCCACGGTCATCCCGTCGGGGGAGCCGCCGTCCGCCGTGCGGGTGAACTCCGCGTGGTCGGTCGGGTTGCCGTCGGGGTCGAGGGCGTAGCGGTGGATGACGCCCGCCGCGCTGTCGGCGACGTAGAGGAGGTTGCCCGTGCTGTTGAAGGCGGGGCCGTTGACGATCGTCATGCCGTCGAGGACGCGGTGCACGGAGCCGTCGTGGTCGGTGCGGTAGAGCGATCCGGCGCCGGGGGTGCCGTCGTAGGGCATGCTGCCGGCCCAGAAGCGGCCGTGCGGGTCGCAGACGCCGTCGTTCATCCTGGTGGGGACGGGGGAGCCGTCCTCGGGGCGGGCGAGCCAGTCCGGACTGCCGTCGGGGCCGAGCAGGGCGATGCCCGTGCCGGCGGCGGCGATCCAGTGTCCGGGGCGGCCGCCGACCGGCGCGACGGCGCCGAGCGGGACGTCGAGGCGGGCGATCTCGCGCGGGGTTCGCGGCCCTGTGAGGCCGGGGACTTCGAGGAGGCGGCCGGCGAGGATGTCGACGTAGACGAGCCGTCCGTCGATCCAGCGGGCGCCTTCGGCGAGTTCGTGGTCGCCGGCGGCCCAGACGTCGACCTGGCCGGGCAGGTGGCTTGAGAAGGACATCGGAACTCTCCGGGAGGGCTAGCGCAGGGTGGTGCCGGCGGGCTGGTCGAGGAGCGGGAGGTCGCGTCGGGTGGGCAGGCCCTCCCAGTCGCCGCGTGAGGTGACGGCGAAGGCGCCGGTGGTGGTGGCCCGGTGGAGACGGCCTTCGACGTCGAGTCCGTCGAGCAGGCCGGAGAGGTAGCCCGCGACGAAGGCGTCGCCGGCGCCGACCACGTCGACGACGGGCACCCGGCGCGCGGGCGTGCTGACGGTGCCCTGGGCGGTGGTGGCGCTCGCGCCGTCGCCGCCGCGGGTGACCACCACCTCGCCGCGGCCCTGGGCGAGCAGTGCGGCGATCGCGTCGTCCTCGGGCAGGGACGGGTCTTCGCCGACCAGGTGCAGTTCGTCGGCGGAGGCGACCAGCACGTCGGCGAGCCGGGCCAGTGGCAGCAGGGCGCCGCGGGCCTCGGTCGGTGACCACAGGCGGGCCCGGTAGTTGACGTCGAGGCAGACGGTGATGCCGAGTTCACCGGCCCTGATGGCCGCCGCGTGGACGGCTTCGGCGGCCCCGGGGCTCAGGGCGGGGGTGATCCCGGTCAGGTGGAGGATGCGGACCTGCGGGTTGAGGGCGGGCAGGACGTCCTCGGTCCGGAGGGCAGAGCCGGCCGAGCCGGCACGGTAGTAGGTGACGCTGACCAGGTCGGCGATGCGGTCCTCGCGGGCCAGCAGGCCGGTGGGGCGGCCGTCGGTGTCAAGCCGGGCGTGGCTGAGGTCGACCTGTTCCGCGCGCAGCGTGCGCAGGACGAGTGCGCCGAACTCGTCGTCGCCGACGCGGCCGACCCAGCCGGTGCGGTGTCCGAGTCTGGCCAGGCCGATGGCGACGTTGGCCTCCGCGCCCGCGATGGAGAGCTGCATCGGCGCGCCGAGCCTGACCGGGCCGGTGGCCCGTAGGGCGGCCATGGTCTCGCCGACGGTGACGACTTCGAGCGGGGGCGAGCCGGTCATGCCGCGATCTCCTCGGTCAGGGCGGTGCGCCAGTCGGCGGCGCGCGCACGGAGGGCGTTCAGGTCCCCGCCGCCGGCGGCGTCGCCGATCAGCGGTGATCCGACGCCCACGGCGACCGCGCCGACGGCGAGGTAGGCGAGCGCCGAGGCGGCGTCGATGCCGCCGACGGGGACGAACGGCACGCCGGGGAAGGGGGCGCGCAGGGCCTTCAGGTAGCCGGGGCCGCCCAGGGTGGCGGGGAACAGCTTGACGGCGAGGGCCCCGTACTCGTTCGCGGCGATCACCTCGCTGGGTGTCAGTGCGCCTATCAGTAGCGGGAGTTCGGGGACGGGGTGGCGGCGCAGGTCGTCGCCGAGGCCGGGAGTGACGAGGAAGCTCGCGCCGGCGTCGGCGGCGCGGGCGGCGTCCGCAGCGGTCAACACGGTGCCGGCGCCGAGTGTGGCGTGCGGGCCGAGTTCGCGGCGGGCCTGCTCGATCACCCAGAGTGCGTCGGGGGTGGTCAGCGACACCTCGGCGGCGGTGATGCCTTCTTCGGCGAGGACGAGCACGGTGCGCAGTGCCGCGTCGCGGTCGGTGCCGCGCACGATGGCCAGGGTCCGGTACGGCAGTTCGGTCAGGTGCATGGCAACCCTTGTCGGTCAGTCGGTGCGGGTGCTGGTCGCGGTGATGTCGAGGTGCCAGCGCAGTACCCCGCTGGGCGGTACCTGTGCGGCGTCTCCCGGCCCGGCCTCGGCGAGGTCGAAGACGGAGCCGAGCATCGGCTCGACCCCGATGCTGCGGTAGGGGGCCGACGCGGGGAAGCCGCGCAGGTTGCGCCAGAGGGCGACGGAGACCGGGACCTCGGCGTCGGCGTCGGCGTCGGCGTGCAGGGAGAAGGTGAGCGTGTCGGGGCCGTCGGTGACCGTCACGCTCGCGCAGTCGGTGAGGATCGCGCCGACCGCGGTGCCGTCGTCGGGGCCGAGCCGGTCCAGGCGCAGGCCGTGCGGCGCCGGCCACGGTCCGGTGAGGTGGTGGGCGCCGTCCGGCCAGGGCCGGGCCAGCAGTTCGGCCGCCTCGGGGAAGAGCCGGGTCGGCGTGGCGTCGGGTGCGGCCAGCCGGGCGTCCGGGGTGACGTCGAGCAGGGCGTGGGCTGCCCACAGGAACCGGTAGCCCGGGTCGGCGTGCAGCTCGTAGTCGATGCGCAGCGCCACCGGTCCGCTGTCGATGCGTCGACTCAGGACGAAGTCGGGGCAGTGCAGGGTGTCCGCGTCGCCGTCGCGTTGCCAGGGCCGGGACCAGGCGTCGCCGTGGTCGGGGGTGCCGCGCACGGTCGGGACGCACTCCTCCAGGCCGCCGGCGTCGACGAAGGCGTCCCCGGGGCGGACGGTGGCGCGGGCCGGGTCGGGGCGGTGCCAGAGCCACTCGCGTTCGCCGGCTCGCAGCGAGGTCCACCGGCCGCCGTGGGCCAGGTCGGTGCGGACGGTGACGGGCAGGTCGGTGCGGACGGTGACGGGCAGGTCGGTGCGGACGGTGACGGGCAGGTCGGTCACCATTCCGCGAAGGACCCGTCCGTGTGGTGCCAGACGGGGTTGCGCCAGCGGTGTCCGGTCTCGGCGGCGCGGCGCACGGCGGCCTCGTCGATCTCGATGCCCAGACCGGGGCCGGTGGGCCGGGCGGCGTGGCCGTCGGTGAAGCGGAACGGCTCGGGGTCCAGCAGGTAGTCCAGCAGGTCGTTGCCTTGGTTGTAGTGGATCCCGAGGCTCTGTTCCTGGATCAGGAAGTTCGGTATGGAGAAAGCGAGTTGGAGACTGGCGGCGAGGGCGATCGGGCCGAGCGGGCAGTGCGGGGCCATCGTGACGTCGTGGACCTCGGCCAGGGCCGCGATGCGCCGGACCTCGGAGATGCCGCCGGCGTGCGACGGGTCGGGCTGGGCGACGGCGATGCCGGTGGCGAGCACGTCGCGGAAGTCCGAGCGGGAGTAGAGCCGTTCGCCCACGGCCAGGGGAACGGACGTCGAGTCCACCAGGCGGCGCAGGTCGCGGGAGTGTTCGGGGAGGACGGGCTCCTCGACGAACAGTGGGTGCAGGGGCTCCAGCAGGGGCAGCACCCGCCGGGACATGGCGGTGGACATCCGGCCGTGGAAGTCGATCGCCACGTCGCGCTCGTCGCCGAGGACCTCGCGCACGGCGGCCACCCGGTCGATGACGGCCCGGGTCTGGGCGGGGGTGTCGATGGGGCGCAGCTGCGCGGAGCCGTTCATCTTGACGGCGGTGAAGCCGGCGTCGACCTGGGCCTGGGCGAGTTCGGCGACATGGGCCGGGCTGTCGCCGCCGATCCAGGCGTACACCCGCACCCGGTCGCGGACGTGGCCGCCGAGCAGTTGGTGGACGGGGACGCCGTGGGTCTTGCCGGCGATGTCCCACAGGGCCTGGTCGATGCCGGCGACCGCGCTGGAGAGCACCGGGCCGCCGCGGTAGAAGCCGCCCTTGGTGAGGGTCTGCCAATGGTGCTCGATGCGCAGCGGGTCCTGGCCGACCAGGTAGTCGGCGAGTTCGTGGACGGCGGCCCGGACGGTCTCGGCGCGGCCTTCGACGACGGGTTCGCCCCAGCCGGTGATCCCCTCGTCGGTGGCGATGCGCAGGAACAGCCAGCGCGGAGCGACGAGGAATGTCTCCAGTGATGTGATCTTCATCCGGTCTCTCCCCGGTCGGCGTCGACGGTCAGCTGGTGGAGGTCGGCGGCTGCCTGGGCGAGCAGTTCCTCGACGGCGCGGGCGGCGGCCTCGGGCTCCCGGGCGCGGACGGCGTCCAGGACGGCCCGGTGGGCGGGGACGGCGTCGGCACTGTGGTCGGCGCCGTGCACGAGGTGGTCGCGCACCCGCAGACCGGCCTCGATCACGACCTCCATGCGGGTGAGGAGTTCGTTGTGGGCGGCGGCCAGCAGTGCGCGGTGGAAGGCGAGGTCGGCCTCGACCGCGGCGTGGGCGTCGCTGCCCGCGGCGGCCATCCGGTCGAGGGCGTCCTCCAGTGCGGCGAGGTCGGCGTCGTCGCGGCGTTCGGCGGCCAGCCGTGCCCCGGCCGGTTCGACGATGCCGCGGACCTCGCCGAGGTTGTCGAGGAAGGCCGCGTCGGGGATGCCCCGGCCCTGCCAGCGCAGCAGGTCGCTGTCCAGCAGGTTCCAGTCGGAGCGCGGTCGCACGAAGGTGCCGCGCTTCTGTCGGGAGTCGATCAGTCCCTTGGACGCCAGGACCCGTAGCGCCTCACGCACGACGGTCTTGCTGACGCCGAGTTCCTGCTCGATCCGGTCGGGGTGGAGCGAGTCGCCCGGGGCGTACGTGCCGCGGACGATCTGCTCGCCGATGACCTCGACGGCTTGCCTGTGCAGGCCTCGTACCGGGGTGTTCACGGCGGCCCCCTTCCGTTGTTCCGCGCGGGCCGGTGGCCCCCGCGCCGATAAGACGAGTGTTCACGACGATGCTTTGACGACGGACCAGCCGCCGTCCACCACCAGGTTCGCACCGGTGACGTAGGAGGCGTCCGAGGAGGCGAGGAAGGCCACGGCCGCCGCCACCTCCTCGGGCCGGCCGAAGCGCTTGGCGACCGTCTCGGCAACGCTGTCGGTCCGCCCGGCCTCGTCCACCCGGTCCCAGGCCGCGGTCATGATCGGTCCGGGCACGATGGTGTTGACCCGCACCTGCGGGCCGTACTCGACGGCGAGTTGACGGCCCATCGCGCACAGGGCCCCCTTGGCGGCGGCGTACGCGGGGTGCCCCGGCAGGCCGACCAGCGCGTGCACCGAGGAGGTGAGCACCACCGAGCCCTCACTGTCCCGCAGGATCCCGGCGAACGCGCGGACCGCCAGCCAGGACGCCTTGAGGGTGACCGAGAGCTGGGTGTCCCACTCGACTTCGGTCAGCTCGTGGGCGGGCTTGACCACCACGGCGTAGGCGTTGCTGTGCAGCACGTCCAGCCGTCCGTAGCGGCTGCGCACGTGCGCGGCCAGCTCGTCCCACACCGCGGCGCGGGTCACGTCGCCGTGCCGGTACTCGGCCTGGCCGCCCTCGGCGGTGATGGCCTCGACCACAGCCTGGCCGGCCGAATCGGCGATGTCGACGGCGATGACGGCCGCACCCTCGGCGGCCAGCCGCCGCGCGGTCGCGGCACCGATGCCGCTGGCGGCACCGGTGATCAGGGCGACACGGCCCTGGAATCTTCGACAGGTCTGCTCAGTCACGGCGCCACCGTAGCGCTTCTGATTAATTATGCAAATATCTTGACAGTCCTGGTCGCCCGGTCCCAGGATTCGAGCCCAGGACGACAGGCAAGCAGGCAGCGCGAGGCGGAAGCCGCCGCAGCTCCCGGACCACACCCGTAAGGCCAGTCGGCTTCCTGAACACCCCCACCCTGGTAGGAGCTCGAAATGATCACTGCGCGCACCCGTGGTGCGGCCGCCGTCCTGGGCGCGGCTGTCGTCCTTGGTCTGACGGCCTGTTCGACCGGTCAGACCTCGTCGAGCGGCGCCGGCCCGGCCTCGGTCGCTCCGGTCACCGGGAAGGTCTCCCTCACCTACCTGCAGAAGCAGGGCGACCAGCAGTACTTCATCGACGAGGCCAACGGTGCCAAGGCCAAGGCCGCCGAACTCGGCATCGACCTGAAGGTGGTCAACCTGGGCAGCGACGCGAACAAGACGGTCAGCGAGGTCCAGTCCGCGATCGCGCAGAAGACCAACGGCCTGATCGTCGTGGTTCCCGACCCCGCGGTGGGTCCGCAGGTGGTGCAGACCGCGCGGGACGCCAAGGTGGCCCTGCTCACCTCCGACGACCAGGTCTGCACCAACAGCCCCACCCCGGCCAACTGCGACAAGGCCAACCTGGTCCCGCGGATCGGCTTCTCCGGCCAGCAGATGGGCGCCGAGGTCGGCAAGCGCGCCGCCGAGGACTTCAAGAAGGCCGGCTGGAACGCCGCCGACACCCGCGTCATCTCCGCCTCGAAGCAGGACGTCACCGTCTGCGGCGACCGTGTGAAGGCCGCCAAGGAGGCCTTCAACAGCGGCGCCGGCGCGAGCGTGCAGACCATCGACGTGGCCACCGACAACACCCCGACCGGTGCGCAGGACAAGGTCGCGGCGACCATCACCGCCAACCCGGGCGTCAAGCACTGGGTGGTCTGGGGCTGCAACGACGAGAACGTGCAGGGCGGCGTGACGGCCCTGCAGAACGCGGGCGTCGGCCCCGACAACATCATCGGCGTCGGCCTCGGCGCCTACCTCGCCTGCAAGGACTGGGGCCCGGGCGCACCGTCGGGCATGAAGGCCTCGCTGTTCATCAACGGCAGCGACATCGGCGCCCTCGCCGTGCAGACCATGTACGACAACCTCAAGAACGGCAAGCCGATGCCCGCCGAGGCGTTCGCCCCGACCGCGATGGTCGACGCCTCCACCTGGCAGTCCGCCGGCGTGAAGTGCAGCTGAGCCGAATGAACATCCCCAGCACCGCAACGGCCGGGCCCGGGCTGGCGGCCGAATCGATCACCAAGCGGTTCGGCCCCGTCCAGGCTCTGCGAGACGTCACCCTGCACTTCCCACCCGGTCAGGTGACCGCCCTCATGGGCGAGAACGGCGCCGGGAAGTCCACCCTCCTGCGCATCCTGACCGGTGACCACCAGCCCACCGGGGGCCGGATCAGGCTGGACGGTCAGGTCCTCGACCTCAACTCGCCGACCGACGCGCGGCGCGCCGGCATCCGGATCATCCCGCAGGAGCCGGAGATCATCCCGCACGTCTCCGTCGCCGAGAACGTCTACGCCGGCGCCCTGCCGCGACGCGCGGGCCGACGGCTCGACCGGGCCGAACTGCGCCGCCGGATCACCGCCGACCTCGAACGCCTCGGCTTCGACAACGTCCTCGACCCCGACCTGCTCGGCTCCGAACTCACCGCGGCCCAGCGGCAGTTGGTCGAGATCATGCGGGCCCTGACCGGCGACACCGCGCCACGGGCCATCGCCTTCGACGAGCCCACCTCCTCGCTCTCCGACCACGAGGTCGACGCCCTGTTCGCCCTCATCGGCCGGCTGCGCGACGAGGGCATCGCCGTCATCTACGTCTCCCACCGGATGAAGGAGATCTTCCGGCTCGCCGACCGGATCGCCGTGCTGCGCGACGGCACCGTCGCAGGCACCGTCGAGGCCACGACCACCAGCGAGGGTGAACTCGTGCGCCTCATGGTCGGCCGTGACCTGTCCAGCCTCTTCGCGCGCCAGCACGTGGCCGGTGACCGCGTGGTGCTGGAGGTCGACGGACTCAGCACCGACGATGTGCACGACGTCAGCCTCCAGGTCCGAGCCGGCGAGGTGGTCGCCCTGGCCGGACTCATCGGCGCCGGCCGCTCCGAACTCGCCCTCGCCCTGGCCGGCGACACCCCCTTGCGATCCGGAACCGTCCGGGTCGATGGCAACCGCATCCAGCTGCGCGGCCCGGCCGACGCGATCCGCGCCGGGATCGGCCTCGCTCCGGAGGAGCGCAAGGCCCAGGCGCTGTTCCTGCAGCGCACCATCCGCGACAACACCTCGCTGGTCAGCCTCGGCAGGCTGCGCCGCTGGCGGTTCGTCAACCGGACCCGGGAGAAGGCCCTCGCCCAGGAGTACGCGGACCGCCTACGGGTGCGTACCCCCTCCATCGAGGCCGAGGTCCGGACCCTGTCCGGCGGCAACCAGCAGAAGGTCGTCCTCGCCCGCTGGCTCGCCCGCAACCCCGCCCTGCTGATCCTCGACGAACCCACCCGCGGCGTCGACATCGGCGCCAAGGCCGAGATCTACCAGATCATCGCCGACCTCGCCCGCAAGGGCACCGCGATCCTGGTCATCTCCTCCGAACTCCCCGAAGTCCTCGGCCTGGCCGACCGCATCCTCGTCATGCAGAACGGCCGCATCACCGGCCGGCTCGACCACACCGAGGCCACCGAAGAGGCCATCCTCGCCCTCGCCATGGCCGACGACCTCACCCCCGACCTTCCGCACGAGAGCGCCACGGCGCCTCGCACCGGAACCGACCCGGCCCCCGGAGGGACCCGATGACGACTGCCCTCTCCGTCGACCGAGAGCCCGACCAGAGCGGCGACGGGCCGACACCGGCAACCGACGCCCGCAGCTGGCTGGCCCGGGCGGGCGGCCAGAACCTGGGCCTGATCGGCGCCCTCGTCGCCGTCGTCGCCCTGTTCGGCTCGCTCAACCCCAACTTCGTCGGCTGGGACAACATCCAGGTCATCGCCGAGGCCGCCACCATCTCCGGACTGCTCGCGGTCGTCCAGACCGTCGTGATCATCTGCGGCGGCCTCGACATCTCCGTCGGCTCCCAGGCCGGCCTGGCCTCCGTCACCAGCGCCATGGTCTTCACCTCGACCGGCTCCAACTCCCTCCTCGGGATCGGCGCCGCCGTCGCCATCGGCGCCGGGGTCGGCATCTTCAACGGTGTCGTCATCATCTACGGCCGGGTCAACCCGACCATCGCCACCCTCGCCGGCCTCGCCGCCTACAAGGGCGTCGCCCAGCTCATCTCCAACGGCTCGGCGCAGGGCTACGTACTCAACGACAGCCTGTTCGTCTTCCTGAGCCGGGGCAAGATCGCCGGCCTGCCGGTCATGGTCTGGCTGCTGCTGCTCGTCGCGGCCGCCGTTCACGTCCTGCTCAAGTACACCGACATCGGCCGCAACATCTACGCGATCGGCGGCAACGACACCGCCGCCCGCCTGGCCGGCATCAACCTCAACAAGTACCTGATCGCCGCCTACGCCCTCTCCGGCACCGTCGCGGCCCTCGCCGGCGTGCTGCTCACCGCCCGCACCGGCAGCGGCCAGCCCGTCTCCGGCAGCGAGGGCCTGGAACTGCAGTCGATCACCGCGGCAGCCCTCGGCGGCTGCGCCCTCAAGGGCGGCAAGGGCGGCATCGGCGGCACCCTGCTCGCCGTCGCGCTGCTCGGCGCACTGCAGAACGGCCTCACCGTCCAGGGCATCAACGCCTTCTGGCAGAACGTCGCCCAGGGCTCCCTGCTGGTCGCCGCCGTCGTCATCCAGCAGCGCCGCAACCGCGAGCGGGCGGTCGGACTGCCCGCGTAGCCCCCGAACCGGCCCGCCCTTCGTCCGAAGGGCGGGCCCACAGCACCATCGCCCACCTCCCCCACCCCGCGCGATCTCCCCACCTTGGAGCTCTCGATGTCCCTCGCTTCCGCACCGTCGGGCCGTCCGGACCCGACGGCGGTCGGTTCCGCGCAGCCGTCCGCGCCGCCCGCCCGCGCCGGCGGCGCCTCGCCACGGCGCTGAGTGCCACGATGATCGTCACCGGAACACTGACGGTGACGGCCGTCAGCACCCCGACCCCTGCCGAGGCGGTGGTCCCGCCCGGCGCGAACGGCACAACGGCGCCGCCGATGGGCTGGAACTCCTGGTACTTCTACAACAACGACTACTCCGCACAGGACATCGCCGACCAGGCGGCCGGACTCGCGACGCCCAACGCGAACCTCGGGCTCAACGGCTCCGGCCTGCACAAGAGCCTCGCCGACCTCGGCTACCGTGGCGTCAGCCTCGACGGCGGCTGGTGGACCCAGAGCGGCACCGGGCGCGACGCCAACGGCGTCATGGTCCCCAGGCCCGGCTTCCTGACCGGCGCCCGGACCAAGGCCGTCACGCTGTCCAACGGCACCACCGTCCCCACGCGCGCGTTGAACACCATGAAGGACCTCACCGACTACGTGCACGCCCTCGGCCTGCAGGCGGGCATGTACACCGACACCGGTGCCGCCGGCTGCGGTGGCCAGCACGGCAGCGGCGGCAACGAGGCCAAGGACGTGACCACGTTCGCGGACTGGGACTTCGACTGGGTGAAGGTCGACCACTGCGGCGGCATCCCGTCCGGCTACAGCACGGTCATGGCGGACTACAAGGCCTGGGGCGGCCTGACGGCCAACGCGAAGACCTCCACCGGGGTGGCGCACCCCCTGGCGCTGGAGATCTGCGAGTGGGGCTCGGGCGCTCCGGACGGCCCGTGGATGTGGGGTGGTTCGGCGGCCCGCACCTGGCGCAACGGGCGCGACATCACCGGCAACGCCGGCTACGGGACGACGTCCAACGGCGGCTCGACGTGGATCAACTGGGCTCAGGTCTCCGAGAGTTTCAACCTGAACGACCACCCCAGCAGCGAAGCCGCCGGCCAGTACAACGACCCGGACTACCTGCTGATCGGGCCCGGCTTCGGCAACAACCCGAGCACCGGGCAGCAGCAGACCCACGGCACGTCCGGCCCCCTCTGGGGTCTCACCCCGGACGAGCAGCAGTCCTACTTCGGGATGTGGGCCATCCAGGGCGCGCCGCTCGTGCTGGCCACCGACACCCCCAACCTGACCGCGGCGACCGCGGCCATCGTCGGCAACGAGTCCGTGATCGCCGTCGACCAGGACAGCGCCGTCCACCAGGGGCAGAAGGTCCTGGACAACGGCAGCGTCCAGGTCTGGTCCAAGCAGCTTGCGGCCTCCGGCACCCGGGCCGTCCTGCTGGTGAACCGCAGCAGCACCTCTCAGCACTACTCGTTCACCACGCAGAACCTCGGCCTGAACGGCACCGCCTCGGTGCAGAACCTCTACACCGGCGCGAGCCTGGGCACCGTCAGCTCGACCGGCTCGCAGAACTTCACCCTGGCCCCCCACCAGTCCGTGATGCTCAAGCTCACCGGCGCCACCGAACAGAAGCCGGAGACGGTCCTCGTTCCGACCGCGTCGGGCGTGAGCCAGAAGACCTGGAACGGCAGCACCTGGTCGGCCTGGCAGACCCTGGCGCTGGGCACCGCCGGCTCCACCGGCCCCGGATCGATCAAGGGCGAGCCCGCCGTCGTCTCCAGCCCGGGCGGCACCGACGTGTTCGTCCGGGGCGCGGACAACGCGCTGTGGCAGAACACCTACAAGAACGGCGCCTGGGGCAGCTGGACCAGCCTCGGCGGCACCCTCACCGCCAGCCCCACCGCGGCGAGCCTCGGACGTGACCGCATCGACGTGTTCATCCGCGACGCCGACGGCAAGGTGTACCAGAAGACCTTCCAGCAGACGCCCGGCGCGAACGACCTTCCGGCCTACTACTACGGCGTCAACTGGACCAGCAGTTGGGCGTACCTGGACGCACCCGACTCGACCACCATCGTCGGCGCCCCCACGGCGGTGGCCTCGCTCAACCGGATCGACGTCTTCGCCCGCGGCACCGACAACGCGCTGTGGCAGAAGAGCTACGTCAACGGTGAGTGGACGGGCTGGACCAGCCACGGCGGCACGCTCTCCTCGTCGCCGACAGCGGTCAGCGGCGGCCCCGGCCAGATCGAGGTGTTCGCCGCTCTGGCGCCCAACAACAGTGTCGGCCAGCTCAGCTGGACCGCCGCAGGCGGCTGGTCGCCCTCCTGGTACGACCTCGGCCGCGCCGTCGTCGGTGCCCCGACCGCGACACAGGTGGGCACCCGGGTCAACCTCTACGCCCGCGCCACCGACAACACCCTGTGGCAGTGGTACCGGATCGGCACCGGACCGTCCGGAACCTGGCAGCAACTGGACAGCACCCTGGCGCTGACCGGTAGCCCCGCAGCGGCCGGCCACCTCTAGGCAGGACCGTCACCTCCTGGCACGGTCGGCTCGGTGGCCCGTCGCGCTCCTCGGAGCTCGACGGGCCACCGGCTCAGCGCTCGAACGGAGGCGGCCTGTGGCCGGGGACCCTGGCTCAGGGCTTGCAGAGAAGTAACCTGTAGCTTCCGGGGTTCTGGCTCGTTGGTGTGCCATGAGGACATCGCGAGGGCAACAGACTTTGCTTCAGGCCAAGTTCGAGGCGATCATGCCGCATCTGGATGAGCGCCAGCGGCGCCTGTCGATGGGGGCGGAGGCCCGGTCGATCGGGCATGGGGCCGACCGGAGCCGATCGACAGCGAACGACGACGACACGAGCGGCGGTTGACACCGATCGCGCGTCGTCGTGCACCACCGCTGCCCGCCGCCCCGGAGACCGCGGCACATCCAGAGCAGCTCCCCTCAGACCGGCCTGGCCCTCGACAGCACGGGGATCGCCACCGGCGCGACCGCGACGGCCAAGGCGCCCAGCAGCGCGAACTCCCAGTCCTGGCACCTCTCGCCTGAGCGACCCGCCCTCCATCCCGCCGGGCCGGTACGGAGACTCTCGTACCCGCCCGGTGGCTCATAAGGCCTGTCCGACAATTGATCTTCTCGCGTTCGCCGATGGACCGGGCCCAGCCGCGGCGCCGCACGCCGCTGAGCGCGGTGCCGGTGAAGCGGGCGCCCTGCAGGCCACGGTGGAGGCGCTCGGCCTCCTCCCACGCGAGCAGGATCTGCGCGGCAGCGCCGGCTTTCATGGGCAGGGTCGTGCCGACGGGGACAGCGCCGCGAAGGCCGGAGAGCCGCTCGGCGGCGGCCGCGCAGATGCGATTCTCGCCCTGGCGGCGGGAGAGCTGAGCGCTCCCACCGGTGACATCACGCAGGTGGGTCAGGGCCGGGCCGGCGGCGGCGACCAGTCCGGCCAGGCCGGCGGGGCCGGCCTCCAAGGCGCCGAGGATCGAGGTGGCCTTGTCGAGCACGCCGACGCCGCTCGTGCTTTTCATGATGGGTACTACAGTCTCAAGCCCCGCGAGCGACAGGCGGGTTGCGCTCGCGGAGGCTCCGGGCGGGAGGGGACGACGGTCAGCGGGAATCAGGCCGACGGAAGGAAATACGGGAATCCCCGGACGACCCGCCCCCGAAGGCCCGTTCAGAGCAGCGTGGGCGCGTGGAAGGTGCCGAGGGCGCCGGAGGCGAGGTCCCGGTCCAGCCAGTAGCGGCGCGGTTCGGCGAGCGTCACGTAGACGCTGACCGCCAGGATGCCCGGGATCTCGGCGAGCTCCTCGTCGATGAAGGCCGCCAGGGCGGAGCGGTCGGTGACCAGGCCGGTGCACAGGACGGACAGGTCGCTGGCGACGTGTACGGCGAGGCGGGTCTGGGGCAGCTGGTCGAGGCGCCGCATGACCTCGGGGGTCCCGCCGGGGGCGACCCGCAGGCGGAGCATGAACGGGGTCCGGAAGCCGAGCCATTCCGACACGATCTCCAGGCGCGGTTTGACCCAGCGCTCGTCCAGGACCCGGCGCACCACCCGGTGTGCGGTGGAGGTGGGCAGGGCGGCGGCGCGGGCGATGCTCGCGGCGGAGGCCCGGCCGTCCTGGATCAGTTGCGTGACGACGCTGCGCTCGGCATCACTGAGGGGCTTGGCGGGCGGGTTGGCCGTCGCGGTGCCCTCCGGGCCGACCCCGGCGAGTTCCAGCAGGCCGGCGCGCTCGGCGTCGGTGAGGAACTGCGGGTCCCAGGTGGCGCCCCGGCGCAGGGTGCTGAGCGCGGGCAGGGCGTTGACGCGGCGGACACCGGGGATCGAGAAAAGCCGGTCGATCGCCTCGCTGGTGGCCGCCTCGGACGGGGCGTGAATCACGGCGTAGAGGGGGTAGTCGCCGGAGATCTGCGCCAGCCGCTGGACGTGGGGGAGGTCACGGAGCCGCTCCAGGACCGCCAGCGGGGTTTCGCCGGTGGTGTCCAGGAAGACGTGGACCGGCATCGCCGTGGAGTGCAGGCCCCAGTCGGCCTGGCCGACCACGCGCACCATGCGGGCCTTGTGCAGCCGGTCGTAGCGGCGTTTGAGGGTGCCGGCGTCGGCGGACAGGATCGCGCCGATGTCGTCCCAGGTGGCCCGGGGGGCTACGTGCAGCGCCCCGATCAGGCGCCGGTCGAGCTCGTCGAGGAGAGGCCCAGTCATGTTTCCGTACCTTAGACTGCCAGTTGATCCCATCGTGACAGAGAAGATCTAGCAAATCTCTCACTTGGATGCCATTGTTTGCGAAAACGTCCCTCAGCAGTGCCGAAAGGGTAGCCATGAGTGCCACCACGACCGAGTCGCGGGAGACCGAGCCCGGCTCGCCATCCATGCGCGCCATGAACCGCGCGATGGCGGCGATCGAGAAGGCCGGCAACCGGCTGCCCGACCCGTTCTGGCTGTTCTGGGGCCTCGCGGCGGTCGTCGCCGTACTCAGCGCCGTCCTGGCCGCCGAGCACGTCGGCGCCGTGCTCCCGGGGACGCACAAGACCATCGAGGTGCAGAGCCTGCTCAGCGCGGACGGGTTCAACCTCGTCGTCGGACACGCCGTCGAGAACTTCGCGAACTTCCCGCCGCTGTCGACGGTCCTCATCGTGATGTTCGGCATCGTCGTCGCCGAGAAGAGCGGGCTGTTCGAGACACTTCTACGGCGCCTGGTCGCGCGGGCGTCGGGCCGCTACCTGACCTTCGCGCTGGCGCTGACCGCGATGGTCAGCCACGTCGCCGGCGACGCCGCGTACGTGACCCTGATCCCGCTCGGCGCGGCGCTGTACCGGGCCGCCGGCCGCAGTCCGGTCCTCGGCTGCGTCGTCGCCTACGTGTCGGTCTCCGCGGGCTTCAACGCCTCCCCGGTCCTCACCACGACCGATGTGCTGCTGTCGTCGATGTCCACGGCCGCCACCCACGTCATCGACCCGCACGCGGTGGTGACCCCGGTGTCGAACTACTGGTTCGGGCTCGCGTCGTCCGCCCTCATGGCGTTCGTGATCACGGTCGTCGTCGAGACGGTCCTCGTGCGGCGCTCGGACCTGGAGCCCGACGAGCCGGTGGCCGCCGCGCCGATCGCCGAGAAGGCGGAGGCACAGCAGATCGAGGCGACCGCGCGGCAGCGCAGCGCGCTGCGCGGGGCCGGACTGGTCGCGCTGGGCCTCGCCGCGCTCCTGGTCGCGGCGATGATCCCGACCCACTCGCCGCTGCGCGGCGACCACGGCGGCATCCTCGACTCGCCGGTGTTCAGCGGCATGGCGATGGTCCTCGGGGTGTTCTTCGCCGTGATCGGCTGGATCTACGGCCGACTCGCCGGCACCTTCCGCGGCACCCCCGACGTGATGGCCGCGATGGCCGACGGCACCAAGTCGATGGCACCGACCATCGTCCTGTTCTTCGCGATGTCCCAGTTCCTCGCCTACTTCAAGTGGACGAAGCTGGGCGACATCCTCGCCGTCAAAGGCGCCGAGACCCTGCGCGACCTGCATCTCAGCGGCTGGCTCGTGCTGCTCGGTGTGGCCGTGCTGATCGCGGTGATGAACCTGCTGGTCACCAGCGGCTCCGCACTGTGGGCGCTGGTCGCCCCGGTCCTGGTGCCGATGCTGATGCTCGTCGGCGTCCACCCGGAGGCCACCCAGGCCATGTACCGGGTCGCCGACTCGGTCACCAAGTGCATCACGCCGATGAGCCCGTTCTTCATGATGGCCGTCGCCTACCTGCGGCAGTACCGCAAGGACGCCGGCATCGGCACCCTCGCCTCCTTCACCCTCCCGGTGGCCGCCGTCGCCTGGGTCGCCTGGGTCGCCTTCTTCCTCGCCTGGTACCTGCTCGGCATCCCCTTCGGCATCGGCTGAGCCGCCCGTCCACCGTTTCGACCCGATCCGTCCGCACGAGAAAGTCGATCATGAACCCCGCCACAGTTGCCCTCACCGACCGCGCCCACGAGGTCTCCTCGGAGATCGTCACCGACATCATGACCCTCGTCGGCCAGGAAACCAGCAGCTACGACCTGGCCGGCCTGGCGGCCGGTCGGGACCTCCTGCACGATCTGGCCGTCCACCGGCTCGGGCTGCCCGGCGAGGAGCACCGCCACCGCGGTGGCGAGCGCGGAGACACCCTCACCCTGACCTACCCCGGCACCGGCCCCGGGCACGTCGCACTGGTCGGCCACTACGACACCGTGTGGCCCACCGGCACCCTCGCCGGCTGGGCGCCGTCCGAGTCGGACGGCCGGGAGAGGCTCAGCGGGCCGGGCATCTTCGACATGAAGACCGGCCTGGCCCAGGGCATCTGGGCCCTCAAGCTCGCCCGGGAGTACGGCGTCCCGGTGCCCACGGTCACCTTCGTCTTCAACGGCGACGAGGAGGTCGGCTCCCGGTCCTCGCGCCCGGTGATCGAGGAGGTCGCGCACCACGCCGACGTGACGCTGGTGCTGGAGCCGAGCGCGCACGGCGCGGTCAAGACCGCCCGCAAGGGCAACGGGACCTTCCGCGTCACCGCCAGCGGCGTCGAGGCGCACGCCGGGCTCGCGCCCGAGGACGGGGCCAGCGCCATCACCGCGCTGTCCGAGTTCGTGGTCGCCGCCGCCGCCGTCGCCGCCCCCGACAGGGGCACGACGATCAACCCCGGGCTCATCACGGGCGGCTCCGCCGCCAACGTCGTCGCCGGGCAGGCCACGGCGAGCGTCGACATCCGGGTCAGCAGCGAGGCCGAACGGGAGCGCGTGGACACGGAGCTGGAGGCCATCAAGGTCAGCGACCCGCGCGTCCGGATCGACATCGACCACGCCTGGAACCGGCCCCCGATGACCCTCAACGCCGCCTCCGCCCCGCTCCTCGGCCTCGCCCGCGAAGTCGCCCGCGAGCAGGGCCGCGACGGACTGCCCGCCGCCGCCGTCGGCGGCGCCAGCGACGCCAACTTCGTCGCCGCCCTCGGCCTGCCGGTACTGTGCGGCATGGGTGCGGTCGGCGACGGCGCCCATGCCCAGGGCGAGTTCATCTACCCCGACACGGTCCCCGCGCAGACAGCCCTGATCGCGGGCCTGCTGGGACGACTGGCCGAACCCCTGCACCGCTGAACAGCGGCCCTGCGGTCCGCCGGCTGTCCACCGACGCCCTGTCCGGCGCGGTGGGCAGCCCTGTGGACTGCGTTGTCCGGCTCCACGAACCGCCGTCACGAGGTTCCGTAACCCCCGCTTGGCCGGCGTGATCGACCAGGTCGCGGCCACCGGCACATCAACGACCTCCGCCCCTTCGCCGACACAGCCCTCGACGCCTTCGGTCCTCAGCGACTCATTCCGACCTGCGAAAACGCTGGTCGGGACGACAGGATTTGAACCTGCGACCCCTTGACCCCAGCGCCCATGGGCGCTCATGGGCGCTCACCAGGCGCGGTCCCAAACCGGTCCCCTAATGGTCCCCAGGCTCCGACACTGCCTGCGTCACCGCGAGTAACGGTAATCTGTCGACCCTTCAGCAGGGTCCTTCCGGCCGGCCGTCGCGGCCCGTCGTGCATCGCCCCTGGCCAGACGGGGTGGTTCGGGCGGATCAGGGTCGACTACCCCACTGGATGCGGATGGTATGTCGTCTTGAGCGTGTCCTCGCCGGCTGGTTCTGACGTGCCTCGCGCACCGCCCCGCACGCTCTGCCGCCACGCCCGGCCAACGGCAATCCTCGGGCCAGGGTCACCGCGTTCAAGAAGCAGAAGCACATGAGCCAGCGTGCCCGGGCGCTGTGGCCCCGGTCCGGTGGGGCTCCGTGAGATCCGGGTCAGGCCCGGTGCACCTTCACGCCACAGTCCGCGACGGCCTTCTCCTGGGCGTCCGTGAGGCCGTCGTCGGTCACCAGCTCGTGCACGTCCGAGAGCGGGCAGATCGAGGCGAAGGTGACCCGGCCGATCTTGGTGCTGTCGGCGAGGACGATCGACCGGGTGCTGCAACGCAGGAAAGCGCGGTCGGTCTGCGCCTCCATCTCGTCGTGGGTGGTGCAGCCCTCCTGGGCGGTCAGGCCGTCGACACCGATGAAGGCGATGTCGACGTGGTACTGGGAGAGCATCCGGTCGGCCGCGGGCCCGACCAGTTCGTAGCTGGCCGAGCGGGCGATGCCGCCGATCACCACCAGCCGGACCTCGGGGCGCACGATCAGCTCCGCCGCGATGTTCACGGCGTTGGTCACCACGGTCATTCCACCGCGTTCTGCCAGGATGCGGGCGAGTTCGGTGGTGGTGGTGCCGCCGGTGAGGCCCACCACGGCGGCCTCCGGGACGAGTTCGGCCGCGAGGCGGGCGATCCTGCGCTTCTCCTCCTGCTGCTTTCCGCTGCGGTGCCGGAGCGGGAGTTCGAGGTTGACCGCCCCGGTCACCGCCCCGCCGCGGGTGCGGTGCAGCAGTCCCTGGTCGTGCAGCTCCTGGAGGTCTCGGCGTACGGTCGCGCCCGAGACTCCGAGCAGTTCGGCCAGTGCGTGCACATCGACACTCCCGGCCGTGGCGACATGGGACAGGATCCGGGCGGCGCGATCAGCTTTGAGCATGAACGGAGTGTAGCTCCGGCCTGAACCTGCCGCCCGGACTCCGCGGTTTCCGGCATCGCCGCTCGTCAGCCGAGGTGGCGGCGGAGCGCGCGAAACCGCTCGGCATGCCATGCACTGATCAATTGTGCGCACGGGCGGAGCCGCGAGAGGGAGGCCGCAGCCGAAAAGCGTGCGGGCCCGAAGGGGCCGCCGGACCGCCGGACGGCAGCCGTGGGGGGGGGGGCCCGGGGGGGGGTGGGCCCCCGGGCCGCCTGGGGGGGCGTCGGGCGCGGGGCTCGGGT
>NZ_JBSHBN010000006.1:0-16774 GCF_053612025.1 Kitasatospora sp. NPDC054768 | reverse complement strand
GCGGACGCCCCCCCCAAAGAGGGGGGGGGCCCGCCGGGCCCGGCGCGCCGCCGGCCCGGCCCGGGGCCGGGGCCCCCCGGTGCCGCCGTGGCCCCCGCCCACGGAGTGGGGCGCCTACGGCGCCGGTACTCCGGTCGCGCCGAGTTCCGCGGCACTGGTCCACGGGCCGCGGTCGCCGGCTTCGCTCAGGGCGCGGAGCCTCAGGTACCGGCCGGACACGGCGGGGAAGGACGTCGTCTTCGGTGACGCGGTGTCCGCCCAGGTGCCGGTGGCCGCCGGGGTGCCCCAGGACGTGGGCGAGTCGGACACGTAGACCTCGTACTGTCCGATGCGACCGTTGGCGCCGCCGTCCTGGCGGGGCAGGTACCGGAAGGAGTCGACGGCGTAGCGGGCGCCGAGGTCGATCCGGATCTCGTGCGGCAGCGGGGCCGGGGTGCCGGAGGACCAGGCGGTGTGCCAGATGGTGCCGGTGTCGCCGTCGATGGCGTTGGCGGCGGCACTGTTCTCGGCGGAGGTCTCCTGGCTGTCCGCGGAGATCAGCTTCCAGGTGGTCCTGTCCAGGACGGGCGAGCCGCCGGCGTCGGTGGCGGGAGTGGGCAGGGTGGCGCCGGCCAGGGTGACGGTGAACGCCCCGGACCGGTTGCCGGCCTTGACCCACAGGACGCCGCCCCGGTCGGCGGGGTCGAAGTACCAGCCGGTCTCCGCGGCGTCGTACGCCGCCTTGGAGGAGACCTGGGCCAGCGACGTGGAGCCGAGGGACACGGTGGTGGGCGCGCCGGCGAGGTGGACGTTGAGCTCGTAGCCGCGGCTGTCCGGCTTGCCGGCGTAGGAGCCCACGCTCGCACCGACGTTCACGGTGACGGTACCGGTGCCGGAGTTCGGCGCGTCCACGGTGACCTGCTGCCTCGCCGAGGCACCGCTCTGGTAGGCGCGCGTCGCGCCGTCGTCCTCGTACAGGCCGAACTGCGACTTCCCGGCCGGGTACAGGTCGTAGGTGAGCGTGGAGACCGGCTTCTCGCCGGAGTAGTTCATCTGCGGCCACATCGGGACGATGCCGCCGCCCTTGACGAACACCGGCGTCTCGTCGAGCGGCGCGGCGTAGCCGTTGAGCGTGGTCGGGCCCTGGTAGACCTTGCCGGTCCAGTAGTCGGTCCACGTCCCGGCGGGCAGGTAGATGCCGTCCCGGGTGGTACCGCTGGAGGTCATCGGCGCGACCAGGAAGGAGTCGCCGGCCATGAACTCGCCGGAGGTCGCGTTGCCCTGCGCCACCGGGTCGTTCGGGTATTCGAGCACCAGGGCGCGGGTCGAGGGCACACCGGTGGTGCTGGCGGCCTGGCTCATGGTGTACATGTACGGCATCAGCCGCATCTTGGTCTGCAGGGCCTTGCGGTTGGCGGACAGGTACGGCTCGGAGAACCGCCAGGGCTGCTTGTCCTGGTAGCCCGCCTGCGGGTTGGTGGCGCCCCAGCCGGACATCGTCATGAACGCCGGGGTGAAGGCCTTCCACTGGAGGTCGCGGGTGTAGGTCTCCGGGCTGCCGCCGAAGATGCCGTCCACGTCGCCGGAGGCGTAGTTGAGGCCGGACAGGCCGGCGCCGACGACCGCGGGGACGGTCCAGTCCATGGTGGGCCAGTCGCCGTTGGTGTCGCCGGTCCAGACGACGGCGTTGCGCTGGGTGCCGGCCCAGCCGTCGACGGTCCACACGAAGCGGCGGGCGTCCGAGTTCTTCTCGATCCCGGCCACGGCCTGGTTGACCCCGTCGAAGGCGTACTTGTAGCCGCCGCCGATCCAGGCCACGTCGGTCTTGACGCCGCGCGAACCGTCCGCGCCGACCTCGGTGGCGATGTCGCTCAGGCCGGTCGAGGTCCACAGGCCGGTGTGGAAGCCGAGCCCCTGGAGGTCGCCGACGGTCTGCTTGAGGTCGGTGTAGCCGCAGCCGTAGCCGTCGTTGGGCAGGATCCAGCCGGAGGGCATGTCCGCGTTCCGGGCGTCCCGCGCGTAACCGACCACGTCGGGCGTGGTCTGGTGGCGGGCCCGGGTGTGGTCGCCGTTGTAGGCGGGGTTGGAGGCGTTGAAGCAGTCGGCGTTGCCCAGTTCGAGTCCCCACATCGGGGCCAGGAACGGCTTGCCGGTCACGTCGGTGTAGGCGCCCAGCACGCCCTTGAGCGAGTCGGCGACGAAGTAGTACGCGTCGAAGCGGTTCTCATTCTCGGTCGTGGCGACCGGGTCGGTGAACGCGTACGAGCCGGGTGCCCAGGTGTTGCGCAGCACGCCGTAGCCGTTGGAGGACATGTAGAAGGGCGCCGGGCTGGCGTTGGTGTTCCGCTTCCAGGTGTTGTCGACCGAGATCGGCACCGTCATGTCCCGCAGTGCCCACGGGCCCAGTCGCAGGCCGGTGCCGTAGAACTGCTCGGTCGCGCCGCGGGCGAGGTGCTGGGTGGTCTGGGTTCCGGTCCAGGAGGTCGGCGAGGACTCCTGCCACAGGAGCGTGCCGTCGGGCCGGTAGGCGGCGAAGGCCAGCGACTTCTTGGCGGCCCGCAGGGTGACCGAGCCGGTGGCGATCTCGTAGGAGGCACCGCGGTCGGCGGTGTGGACGGTGGGGGTGCCGAACGAGGTGTTCAGGGCGATGTCGGCGCCCGCCGGGTCGGTGAACCTGCCGTCGGGCGCGAGCTGGATCCGGAAGATGTCTGCGCGGACGAACACCACCCGCACCGCCGCGCCGGAGGATGTGGCGATGGTCGCGGTCGCACCGGTATGGCTGAAGCGTGTGATCCGGCCGGCGGTGCTCGATGCGGCCGTCGCACCGGGAGCCACGCCGACCAGGACCGTGGACAGGACGGCCACCACCACGGCGGCGGGCAGGGGGCGATGGCGGAGGACGCGGCTGACCGCGCGGGTCAGCCGACTTCTGACGGTGCCGCTCGATGGAGGCATGGGGGTCCCTCTCGGGTCGGGGGTCAGGGGCAGGGCAGAGCGAGACCTGCACACGGATTGCACCGGCTATGCTCGCTCATGTCAATGAGTCGCGCATTTCAATCAGAAATGAGCACCCTGCTGCCGCACAGGGTCACATCGGCGACGAACCCGCCCTCGGGCCGGAGCGGGCGGGCCACCTCCGCCACCCTGGCGGTCCGTCCCACGCCGAGGTGGCAACGGGTGTCGGCGGGCCGGACCATCGGTCGGCGCGCGGCGTTCCACCGGGGCGTCTGACGTCGCCTCGACCATCACGTTTACAACTGACTACACTTTGGACCATTCAAGCAATTTCAAGCAGTTATGGAGAGACAACGTGAGCGTGGCGGACCGCATCGCTCTGGCCGGCGCCCGGCTGGTCCTGCCCGGCGGCGTCGTCGACGGCGACCGCCTCGCCGTCGAGGGCGAGCGCATCGCCGGCCTCGGCGGCGACACCGAACCCGGCGACCTCGACCTGACCGGGTACACCGTCGTCCCCGGCTTCGTCGACCTGCACGTCCACGGCGGCGGCGGCGCCTCCTACGCCTCCGGCATCGCCGAGGAGGCGCTGCTGGCCGCCCGGACCCACCTGGAACACGGCACCACCACCACGATCGCCTCCACCGTCACCGGCGAGATCGACGAGGTCGCCCGCCAGGCGCACGTCCTCTCCGAACTCGTCGAGGACGGCGTCCTGGCCGGCATCCACTTCGAGGGCCCGTTCATCTCCCACAACCGCTGCGGCGCCCACCGCCCCGACCTGCTGCGCGACCCCGACCCCGCCCTGGTCCGCAAGCTCGTCGACGCTGCCCGCGGCCACGCCAGGATGGTCACCCTCGCCCCCGAGCTGCCCGGCGGCCTGGACTCGGTACGGATGCTCACCGACCTCGGCGTGATCGCCGCCGTCGGCCACACCGACTCCGACTACGCCACCACCCTGGAGGCGATCGAGGCCGGCGCCACCGTCGCCACCCACCTGTTCAACGCCATGCCCGGCATCGCCCACCGCGCCCCCGGCCCGATCGTGGCCCTGCTGGAGGACGAACGGGTCACCGTCGAACTGATCAACGACGGCGTGCACCTGCACCCCTCCGTCCTCGACCTCGCCTACGGCACCGCCGGCGCGAACCGGGTCGCCCTGATCACCGACGCGATGGGCGCCGCCGGCATGGGCGACGGCCTCTACCCCCTCGGCCCCCTCCAGGTCCAGGTCAAGGACGGCGTCGCCATGCTCCCCGACGGCAGCTCCATCGCCGGGTCCACGCTGACCCTGGACCGGGTGTTCCGAAGAGCCCTCACCGTCGGGAGGCTGACGCTCGGCCAGGCCGTGGAGTCGCTGTCCGCCACCCCGGCCCGGCTGCTCGGCCTGAGCGACTCGATCGGCTCGCTGGAGACCGGCAAGCTCGCCGACCTCGTCGTCGTCGACTCCGGGACCTACGACCTCGTCGCCGTCATGCGCCGCGGCCGCTGGGTGCTCGGCGGCGAGACGTTCCGGCCCGTGAAGGCCGACTGAGCACTCATGCGGTACCTGCTCGCGATGGCGGCGTCGCCGGTGGGGAGCGCGGTGGGAAGGCGGTGCGACGGTGCACGCGCCCCGGGGCCGACCCCGCTGACGGCCGGGTCGCCGCCCGCCTCGACGGCGGACGGCGACCACAGGTCATCAGACGGGCAGGACCCAGATCTGGTTGGCCTGGTTGACCTCGCTCACGCCGCAGCCGTCGACGATGATCGGGGTGGCGTCCGTGGTGTCGGACGCGTAGTCGTCCACGCACAGGTTCAGGCCGGTGTTCTGCAGGTAGCCGTTGCGCTGGTAGGCCCATTGCTCACTGGCGCGCCCGTCGCAGGGGTTCAGCACGGCCCAGTAGCCCACATGGCGGCTGTCGTCGCTCCGGTAGACGGCGTCGAGGCAGCCTCCGAGGGTGCGGACGGTGCCGTCGCCCGGCATCGTCCAGCGTTGGTTGGCACCGCCGTGGCAGCCGTAGAGGGTGACGGGGTTGTCCGGGCCCGTGCCTGCGTACGCGTCGTCCAGGCACTTCCCACCGATGCCGGCGATCTGTCCGGTGGGCTGCTGGCCCGTACAGCCCGCACCGGGGGTCACGCGGAAGATCGCGGTGCCGTGCGCGGGGACGGAGGTGCTGATCGTGCCGGTGCTGGAGGACCTCGTTCCGGTCCACAGGTCCTTGACGCCGGCCGAGCACCCGTCGCCCTGGAAGCCGACGGCATCGAGCGTGGTGCCGGCCGTGATCGCGCCGGTTCCGCGGTTGAGCAGGGCGACGGCCCGGTCCCCGTTGGCCAGCGGGCGGGAGAGGACGTCGACGGTGCCGTTCCGGGAGACGACGCCCGTCTGCTTGCCGAGCGGGTCCTGGTCGATCGCGATGATGTCCGTGTTGGACAGCGTCGCCAGTGACGCGGCGGAGAGGTTGGGGATGTCGGTACTGAGGATCAGGGGCGAGGCCATCATCGACCACAGCGCGAACTGGCTGCGCGACTCCTCGTCGGTGAGCGCGTCACCGGTGATGAGGAAGTCCGGGTCGTTCCAGCTGCCGGGGCCCGAGTAGCGCGCGAGCTGCGAGTTGTACCCGTACTGGGTCATCACTCCTGCCTGGTTGCCGTCGTGGCTCCAGGCGTTGTGGGAGGAGTGGTACATCTTGACGTCGTAGCCCTCGCGCCAGAGCTGGCCGCTCCGACTCGCCTGGTCGATGACCGTGTACCAGTCGGCGAGGTCGGACCGGCCGATGTAGAAGTAGGCGGGCGAGGATTCGGAGAAGACCATGTCGCGACCGCTGGCGTTGGCCTTCATGGCGGCGCCGAAGTCCTTGTACGCCTGGCTGTAGCCGGCCGCGGTGTTCGCCGAGGCCGGCATGTTGCAGCCGTCGAGCTTGATGTAGTCCACGCCCCAGGACGCGAAGAGGTTCGCGTCCTGCTGGAGATGGTTCCAGCTGCCGGGGTAGCCGCCGCAGGTGTCGGTGCCGATGTCCTCGTAGAGGCCGAACTTGAGTCCCTTGGCGTGCAGTTGCCTGCCGAGCCAGGCCATGCCGTGCGGGAAGACCGTCGGGTCGGCGACGAGGTTGCCGGTCGCGTCGCGCGAGGCGGCCATCCAGCAGTCGTCCACGGTGACCGTGTCGTACCCCTTGGCCGCCAACTTCTTGTCGACCAGGGCTTTGGCCTGGGCCAGGATCAGTTTCTCGCTCACCCCCGCATCACCGGGGTTGGGGTTGTCGGCGCGGCAGCCGAACCGTGCCCAGTTGTTGAAGCCCATCGGCGGCGTCACGGCCAGTGCGTTGCCGTTCGGGCTGGTGGCGGTGGGCGACGCGACGGCAACACTCGGAGCGAGGAAGGAGCCGGTCGACGCAGCGATCGCGGCGATGACCGCGGTGACGGATCGCCTGTGTCGGCGGTAGGAAGCAAGTGCCATGAGCCATGTACTCCTGACTGGTTGTCGCGGAACCGGCACCCGGTCGCTCACCTGCTCGCGCGCACCTCCCTGTCGGCCGTCGGAGGGGCCGACGGGCCGCTCGGCGTAGCGCGCGGTACGGGCAAGTCCGCTCCGGATGCGGTGAAGTGACGGTCCGAGGCGCGGTCCTCGCCGTCTTCGGGTGACGCCGATGAGATGTCCGGCAGGCCTACGCCTGCGCCGACCAGTGCAGTGCACCGTGGCTGATGTTGTCAATATATGCGCTTAATGCAGCTTGATTAATCACTATCAAGCATCTTCGTCCATCTTTTGAGCATGAAGGTAGGGCAACATCGGGCAGTGCGACGCCGAGGCCCGCCGTGTGTCGGGAGGGGCCTCGGCGCGTCACCGTCCTCAGGCCCCCGGCGCCTTGAGGACGCGCAGCAGGCGGGAGACCTCCGCCGCCACGGCCGTCCGGCCGGAGCCCAGGTAACGGCGGGTATCGACGAGCTCCGGGTTGTCTTCGAGGGCGCGCCGCACGGCGCCGGTGAAGACCTGGTTGAGGTGGGTGGCGATGTTGACCTTGGTCATACCGTGCTCGACGGCGCGGGTCAGGTGCTCGTCGGCCACGCCGGATGAGCCGTGCAGGACCAGCGGGACCGGTACGGCCGCGCGCAGTTCGGCGATCAGGTCGAAGTCGAGGACGGCGTCGCGAGTGAGCATGGCGTGGGAGGTCCCGACGGCCACCGCGAGGGCGTCGACGCCGGTCGCGGCGACGAAGGCGGCGGCCTCGGCGGGAACGGTCCGCGCACCGGGGGCGTGCACGCCGTCCTTGCCGCCGACCTCGCCGAGCTCGGCCTCCACCCACACGCCTGCCGCATGGCAGCGGGCGACGACCTCGGCGGTGGCGCGGACGTTCTCCTCGTAGGGCAGCACGGAGGCGTCGAACATGACCGAGGAGAAGCCGAGTTCGACGGCCTCGGTCACCAGGTCCGCCGAGGTCGCGTGGTCGAGGTGGACCGCGACCGGCACCGAGGCGGTGCGGGCCGTGGCGAGCACGGCGGAGGCTATCGGGGCCAGCTGCCCGTGGTAGCGGATCGCGTTCTCGCTCAGCTGCAGGACCACCGGGGCACCGGCCGCCTCGGCGCCCGCCACGATGGCCTGGGCGTGTTCGAGCTGGATGACGTTGAAGGCGCCCACCCCGCGTGCGGAGTCCGCCGCGGGGGTGACGATGGCGCCGGTTCCGGTCAAGGGCATCGGGGGCTCCTCTGAGAGTGCAGGGGGTGGACGTCCACCAGCGGTCGCAGGCGGCGGTGGACGTCGGGGTCGAAGTCGCCGGCCAACGGGGCGCGCACGGCGGCGGCGGACAGGGCCACCGCCTCGGCCAGCCGCTCCGGCCAGGGGGTGGCGTCGACCAGGCCGAGCGTCAAGGCGGCCACCGCGGCGTCTCCCGCTCCGGTGGGGTTTCCGGCCAGGTGATCCGGCGGCCTGGCCCGCCAACTCGCCTGCGGCGTCACGGCGATGAGGCCGTCGGGGCCGAGTGAGGCGACCACCGCCCCGGCTCCGCCGTCGACCAGCGCACCGGCCGCGGCGACCGGGTCCGTCAGGCCGGATGCGGCGGCGAGTTCGTCGGCGTTCGGCTTGACCAGGTCGGGGCCGGCCGCCAGCGCGGCCCGCAGCGCGGCACCGTCCGCGTCGACCACTGACGGGACTCGGTGTGCGCGGGCCAGCCGCACCAGTCGGCCGTACGCGTCCTCGGGCACGCCCGGCGGCAGGCTGCCGGAGAACACCACCGCCGACGCCCGGGGCAGGAGGCCGTCGAGGTGGTCGAGCAGCCGGGCCCAGTCCTCGGTCGAGATCGCCGGGCCCGGTTCGAGCAGGATGGTGGTGTCCCCGGCGCTCTCGTCCACCACCGCCACCGTGCGGCGGGTCTCCCCGGCGATCGGCAGCAGGCGTTCGGGCAGGCGGGCGGCGGCGAGGTCGCGCCGCAGCGTCGCGCCGGCGGTTCCCCCGGCGAAGCCGGTGACCACGGTCTCGTGGCCGAGGGCGTGCAGCACCCGGGACACGTTGACCCCCTTGCCACCGGCCCGCTCGGCCGTCGACCGGACGCGGTTGCTCCCGCGCGGGCGCAACCGGTCGAGCCGATAGGTGACATCGAGCGCGGCGTTGAGCGTGACGGTCAGGATCACCGGCCGGCCTTCCGATGCAGCAGGTCGAGCGCCAGCAGGGCGGCACCCTGACAGCCGGCCTCGTGGCCGAGTTCGGCGGGGAGGACCTGCGGCAGTGTCTGGAAGGTGAGCCGCTCGGCCACCGCTGCGCGCAAGGGTGTGAAGTACGGCTCGCCGGCCCTGGCGAGGCCACCGCCGATCACGATGCGCTCGGGGTCCAGCAGCGTGATCGCGGCGGCCAGCCCGTCCGCCAGCGCCTCGATCGCCTCGTTCCAGACCGTGACGGCGGCCTGGTCCCCGGCGGCGGCGCGCTCGCCGACGTCCTTGGCGGTGACCCCGCCCTCCCCGGTGGCGGCGGTGTAGCGGCGGGCGATGGCGGCCGCCGAGGCGACGGTCTCCAGGCAGCCCCGGCCGCCACAGGGGCAGGCCGGCCCGCCGGGCCGGACCACCAGGTGGCCGAGCTCCCCGGCCCGCACGTGGCTACCGGTCACCGCCCGGCCGTCGGACATGACGGCTGCCGCGATGCCGGTGCCGACCGGGACGAACAGGAAGTCCCGGCTGCCGCGTCCCGCGCCGATCCGTGCTTCGGCCAGGCCGCCGGCCCGGACGTCGTGGCCCAGTGCCACCGGGACGCCCAGCTCCTCGGCGAGCCAGTCCCGGACCGGCAGTCGGCGCCAGCCGAGGTTGGCCGCCAGGACCGAGGTTCCTGACGACTCGTCGACGATGCCGGGCACCGCGATGCCCGCCGCCGCCGGGCGGTGCCGGTCGGCCAGTTCGCGGGCCGCCGCCAGCACCGTCTCCAGCACCGCGTCCGGGCCGCGCTCGGCTCCGGTGAACCAGCGGTCGCTCTCCCGCAGGATGCCGCCCTCGTCGGCCGTGCCGCCCTTGATGTAGGTGCCGCCGACATCGAGGGCGATCACTCTGGTCACGGCTGGGCCAGGACGATCGAGCGGGTCAGGTTGCGCGGCTGGTCGGGGTCCAGTCCGTCGGCCTTGGCCAGCTCCACGGCGAGGCGCTGGGCGCGTACCAGGTCGGCCAGTGGGTCGAGGGTGGTCACCGAGGTGACGGCGCCGATGCCCTGCACCTGCTCCAGCAGTCCGGTCGGCGGCTCGCCGAAGAACCAGACCACCCGGCCGGGGGCGGCGATGCTGATCGGGCCGTGCCGGTACTCCATCGCGGGGTAGGACTCGGTCCAGGCTCCGGAGGCCTCGCGGAGCTTGAGCGCCGCCTCGTTGGCGAGGCCGACTGTCCAGCCGGTGCCGACGAAGGTGAACTGGCCTGCGCTGACGGCGCCTTCGGGCAGCTCCTCGGTCAGCGCCCGCTCTGCCTGCTCGGCAAGGTCGGCCGGGGCCAGGTCCAGGTGGCCGCGCAGCAGGGCGAGCGCCGTGGTGGCGAAGCGGGTCTGCACCACCGACTTCTCGTCGGCGAACTCCAGGTCCACGACGGTGTTCGCGGCCGTGCTGATCGGCGTGTCGAGGTCGCCGGTGAGCGCCACGCTCGGGATGTGCTGGGCCCGGGCGAGGGCGGCGAGCACCTCGGTCGTCGTCCCGGAGCGACTGATGGCGACCAGCCGGTCATAGCCGCGGGCGGCCGGGAACTCCGAGGCCGCGAACGCGTCGGTCTCCCCGAGCCCGGCAGCCTCGCGCAACGACGCGTACGCCTGCGCGATGTACAGGGACGTTCCGCAGCCGATCACGGCCACCCGCTCACCCCGCTCCGGGAGCCCAGCGGGCTCCAGCTCCAGCACCCTGCTCCAGCACTGCGGCTGACTGGCGATCTCCCGCTCGACATGACTCATTCAGGACTCTCCTCGGTAGGGGCTCGGGGGCGGTGCTCGGGCTTCGGTCCGTCCCGACGTTCGCTCAGACTGGCGAGCCACAATGCTTGAAACTGATCTATTCATAGCCCAATACGTCATCTATGAGCAACGCTGGTGGCCAGCCGCCTTCGCTCTCCGTCGGTGCCACTTCGCCACATGGCCGCGCGCCGTCGATACGGTCTTCGATCGATTGAGCAGTTTCAGTCACATGTCAAGCAGCTTCAGGGGGCCGGGTTGCCTCAACTCCGACTGCAACGCTTCGGTAACGCGGCTAGCCCGCCAGGAAGGCGGCGGTGCACACTCTGGTGACACTGATGCTCGATATTGACCAAATATCGCGCGCACAGCGCACCTTCGCGCAAACTGCACGATCCCCCACCAGGGCCGCCGCTGGGGCCGGCCCCAGCTACAAAGGCGGTATCAGAGATGAAGCGGCGTCTGCTCTCCTTGTCGGCGGCCACGGTGGCCGGAGCGCTCGCGCTGTCGGGGTGCAGCAAGGGATCGAATTCCGGTTCGACCTCCGCCGACGGCGTCACCACGATCAAGTTCGTCGCGGCCGACTACGGCTCCAACGGACAGAACCCGACCCAGGCGTACTGGCAGGGGGTGATCTCCGCCTTCGAGCAGCAGAACCCCAAAATCAAGGTCGACCTCCAGGTCATCAACTGGAACGACATCGACACCCAGGTCAAGACGATGGTGCAGAACGGCAACCAGCCGGACATCCTGCAGACCGGCGGCTACGCCGACTTCGCCAAGAACGGCCAGCTCTACCCGGCCCAGGAGGTCCTCTCCGCCGCCACCACGGCGGACCTCCTCCCCGCGATGGCCCGGGCCGGCGAACAGGACGGCACCCAGTACGGCATCCCGTTCATCTCCAGCGCCCGGATGTTCCTGATCAACAACGCCCTCTTCAGGAAGGCCGGCCTCGACCCGGCCAACCCGCCCAAGACCTGGGCCGACCTCACCGCGGCCGCCACCGCCATGAAGAACGCCGGCGTGGAGATCCCGCTCGGCGTACCGCTGGGCAGGGAGGAGGCCCAGGGCGAGGCGTTCATCTGGATGCTGGAGAACCACGGCGGCTACCAGGACGCCAAGGGCCAGTACGTCATCAACTCGCAGGCCAACATCGACACCTTCACCCAGCTCAAGAGCTGGGTGGACGCCGGTCTGACCGAGCAGAGCCCGGCCTCCGTCAACCGCACCGACCTGGCCAAGGACTTCGCCTCGGGCAAGGTCGGCATGCTCAACGGCATCCCCACCCAGCTGAACGACGTCAAGGACATGGACGTCACCTGGACGGCGCTGCCCGGCAAGGACGGCTCCTCCCAGGCCACCCTCGGCGTCGCCGACTGGGTGATGGCCTTCAAGAAGAGCGGCCACAAGGACCAGATCAAGGCCTTCCTCGACTTCGCCTACAGCAAGGACAACACGGTGAAGTTCGACAAGGAGTACAACCTGCTGCCGGTCACCCGGTCCGCGCTCACCGCTCTCCAGGCCGACCCGGACGAGAAGGCGCTCGCGCCGTTCCTGCAGATCCTGCCCACCGCCACCTTCTACCCGCTCAGCGACCCGACCTGGCCCGCCGTCTCCGCACAGGTCAAGACCCAGATCGGCAGCGCGGCCAGCGACCCGAAGAAGGCCCTCGACGCGCTCCAGCAGGCCGCCCGGCAGGCCGGCGAGTGACCGGCGCGACCGCAAAGGGAACCCCCACCGTGTCTTCTCGCAGCACCACGGACGGCCGGCCGGGTGCCCCCCCCCGGCCGGCCGCGCCGAAGGCGGGCCGGCCGGGAGGGCGCCGTTCCCTCTTCTCCCGGCTCGGGGCACTGCCCTGGCTGGCCCCTGCCGTCGTGCTCATCCTGGGCGTGGTCGTGTGGCCGGTCATCGAGATGGTCACCACCTCGCTCCGCAGGATCGACACCACGGGCACGGACCACGGCCCGGCCGGACTGGTCAAGTACCACAAACTCTTCAGTGACCCCCGGCTGCCCGGCGTCCTCACCTGGACCGTGGTGTGGACGGTCGCCGTCGTCGGCCTGACCATGCTGATCTCGCTCGCACTGGCCCAGTTGTTCAACCAGAACTTCCCCGGCCGCCGCCTCACCCGTTGGGCGCTCATCGCCCCCTGGGCGGCCTCCGTGCTGATGACCGCGATCGGCTTCCGCTGGATGCTCGACCAGGTCGCCGGCGTGCTCAACCGCCTGCTGCTCGACCTCGGCCTGATCGACCACCCCCAGGCATGGCTCGGCGACGCCGCCCACGCCAGACCCTGGCTGGTCTTCGTCGCCGTCTTCGTCTCACTGCCGTTCACCACCTACACCCTGCTGGCCGGACTGCAGACCATCCCCGGAGAGGTCTACGAGGCCGCCCGGGTCGACGGCGCCACCCCCTGGCAGACCTACCGCAAGGTCACCCTGCCGCTGCTGCGCCCCGCCTTCCTGGTCGGCCTGGTGATCAACCTGATCAACGTCTTCAACTCGTTCCCCGTCATCTGGGGCATGACCCAGGGCGGCCCGAACGCCGACACCGCCACCACCACCGTGTTCATGTACATGCTGCGCGGCTACGACGTCGCCGAGTCCGCCGCCATGTCCGTCGTCAACTTCGCCGTCGTGATCCTCATGGTGATCGTCTTCCTCAAGGTCAGCCGCTGGAACGGGGAGGAGAGCTGATGACCACCCTTCAGTTGCCGCCGACGGCACGCCGTCCGCGCGCCCGCACCGTCCTCTTCACCACGCTGGCCTGGGCACTCGCCGCACTCTTCCTGCTGCCCTACGTCGAGATGCTGATAACCGCCGGCCGCCCGGCCGACCAGCTGCGCGACAACTCCTACCTGCCGACGGGCTCCGACTGGTCCGCGTTCACCAAGGTCTGGACCGACACCACGCTCGGCCAGAACCTCCAGGTCACCCTGCTGGTGGCCGGCGGCTCCACCCTGCTGGTGCTCCTGGTCGCCCTGCCCGCCGCGTACTACACCGCCCGGGTGCGCTTCCGCGGCCGCAAGGCCTTCCTGCTGCTCGTGCTGGTCACCCAGATGTTCCAGCCCACCGCCCTCCAGGTCGGCCTCTACCGCGAGTTCTACGCGCTCGACCTGCTGGACACCCCCATCGTCCTGGTGCTCGCCAACGCCGCCTTCAACCTCGCCTTCGCGATCTGGATCCTCAGCGCCTACATCGGCTCCATCCCGATGGAGCTGGAGGAAGCCGCGATGATCGACGGCAACAGCCGGATCGGCGCGCTCTTCCGCGTCACCCTGCCGCTCGCCCTGCCGGGCGTGGTCACCGCCGTGATCTTCACCTTCATCTCGGCCTGGAACGAATTCATCATGGGCCTGACCCTCACCAACTCACCCGACCGGCAACCGCTCACCGTCGGCATCAACAACATGATCGGCGCCTACAACGTGCAGTGGAACCACGTGTTCGCCGCCTCGCTGGTGGCCATCATCCCGGTCGTCATCCTCTTCGCCGTGATCGAACGACACGTCGTCTCCGGACTCACCGCCGGCTCCGTCAAGTAACGCGGCGCGTGGTTCCCACGTGACGCACCATCATCACCCGATGGGCGGGACAGCCTCCCTGGAGACGCTCCCGCCCATCGGCGTCTCAAAAGGTGGATCCCCGGCATCGGGCCAACCCTCGGAGGAACCGACCGTGATCATGCAGAAGCTGTTCCCGAGTGTCCGAAAGCGGAGGCGAACGACGGGCGGGCCCACGGCCGCCGTGATGGCAGCCGCTGTCTCGCTCGTATGCTCCGCCGCCGGACCCGCCGCCGCCACCCCCTCCACGACGGACTCCGCCGCGCTCCCGCGCCCGGACCACGTGGTCATCGTGATGATGGAGAACGAGGACTACGGCGACGTCATCGGCAACACCGCCCAGGCCCCGTACATCAACTCCCTTGCGCAGACGGGTGCGTCGTTCAGCGACGCGCACGGCGAGTGGCACCCCAGCCTGCCGAACTACTACGCCCTCCTGTCCGGCTCCACCCATGGGCTGACCAACAGCACTCCCCCGCCACCCGGTTCGGTCGACGGGGACAACCTGCCCAACGAGCTGATCCAGCACGGCCTGGGCTTCGCCGACTACTCCGACGAAGCCACCCCCGCCGCCTGGCTGCGCTTCGCCGACCTGCCGGGCACCGCCACCGCCCCCAACCCGGTCGACAAGTGGCTGACCTGCCCGTCCCCGACCGCCGGCCAGGACTGCGGCTTCCCCGCCGCAGCCGCCGGCTACGCCGCCCTGCCCGCCGTCACCTTCGCGCACGGCAACGAGCACGAGTCCATGCACGACGGCAGCATCCCGGGCGGCGACACCTGGGTCAAGAACGTCTTCGGCGGCTACGCGGAGTGGGCCAAGACCCACAACAGCCTGCTGATCGTCACGTGGGACGAGGACAACTTCACCTCCGCCAACCACATGCCCACCGTCTTCTACGGCGCGAACGTCCACCCGGGCAGCTACAGCGAGACGATCAACCACTACAGCATGCTCCGCACCGTCGAGGACATGTACGGCCTGCCTCACCTGGGTGACGAAGCCGACGTGGCACCCATCCTCGACGTCTGGGGCCGCACCACCTTCGGCACCGGAAGCGGCCCCGGCCCGGTGACCGGCCTGAACAACTGGTGCCTGGACGACAGGAACGGCTCCACCGCCGACTTCACCCCGGTCACCCTCGCCGCCTGCACCGGCGGCGCCGGCCAGAACTGGACACTGCCCGGCGACGGCACGGTGCGGGCCCTCGGCGCGTGCCTGGACGTCCTGCACAGCGGCACCGCCGACGGCACCGTCGTCCAGCTCTACCACTGCAACGGCGGCGGCGCCCAGCAGTGGGTCGCCCGCGCCGACGGCACCCTGATGAACCCCCAGTCCGGCAAGTGCCTGGACGACCCCGGCTACAGCCTCGGCAGCCCCCAGCTGATCATCTGGGACTGCAAGGCCGGCGACAACCAGAAGTGGCACCTCCCGGCGTAGGCCCGGGGCAGCGGCGGAGGCGGCGGCACACCCATGTCGCCGCCGCCCCTCGTGACGATCACCCGGCACGACCGTGGCGGTACGGGCAGCGCGGGCGCGGACGCCGTCGCCCTCGGTTCCGCCCTGGCGCTGCCGGGTGCAGGCCGCCTGACACCCCGCCAAAGTCGACCCGCCGGCGGCGGAAGGACGACGGTTTCGCTCGCCGCATCCGGTCGGCCCATGAGACGATCGAGGATATGTATTCGCTCAATGGTATAGGTATAAACGATACGGCCGAGAACACCTACCTCCTCCTCGTCGAGCGCGGCCCGCTGCCCCGTGCCGAACTGGCAGGCGCCCTGCGGGTGACCTCGCACGCCATGAACATGGCCGTCGGCGAACTGACCGGCCTCGGCCTGGTCGAACCGGACGGCACACGGCTGATCGCCCGACCCCCGCGCGCCGCGCTGGACGTCGTGGTGGACAAGCGCACCAAGGAACTCGCCGCCCTGCACGACGGCGTCGAGGAACTGTCCCGCTTCTGGCGCGACCACCACCACGCCGACGGAGCCGACTACATCGAAGTCGCCCGGACGGAGGCGGCCCGCAGCGCACTGGTCCGGCGGCTCTACGACGAGGCCACCGAACGGGTGCGCGGCCTGACCATCGGCTTCACCGGCCGATCCGCACAACCCAACGTGCTGGCCCCCGGCTGCCGGGAGGCGCTGACCCGCGGCGTCACGTGCACGGTCGTCTACGGGTCCCGGGTGCTGCGGGACGGGGCCGCCCGGCAGGCCGTCCGGACCTCCGTCGGCCTCGGGGAACGGGCCCGCGTCTTTCCCGAGGTCCCGCTGAACATGGGCATCTGCGACGACCGGTTCGCCCTCGTGTGCCCCCCGGCCGGCGACTGGGACCGTCGGCACCACATCGTCGTGCGGAGATCGGACCTCCTCGACTCGCTGATCGGCGTGTTCGAGTCGTTCTGGCAGATCGCCGTCCCGCTGCCGGCCGCCGTCGAGGCGGCGGACGACGCCGGGACGGCTCCCGGAGTCGAGAGCCGGCAGCTGCTCACCTACCTCAGTGGCGGTCTGACCGACGAGTCGATCGCCCGCGAGATCGGTGTCAGCGAGCGGACGGTGGCCCGCCGCATCACCCGCCTCCAGGAGCTCCTCGGCGCGCGGACGCGGTTCCAGCTCGGCGTCCAGGCCAGCCGTCGCGGCTGGCTCTGAGGAGCCGAGCCGTGCGGTACCCCGCGGCGGGCGACGACCGGCCTGATACCGCGCTTCCACAGCGGCCGGCGGTACGGGCCGCCGCCGTCGGTGGGTCTCGTCGCGCTGGACCCGCACGTCCGCGGCCCGGGTGCGCGGCCGTGGCGCGGCGGGGGGGGGGGGGGGGGGCGCCCCGCCCCCGGCCCCCCGGCCCGGGGGGGGGCGCGGGGGCGGGCGGCCGGGGGGGAGGGGGTGGGGGCCGGGGGGCCGGGGGGGTA
>NZ_JBSHBN010000005.1:56766-114126 GCF_053612025.1 Kitasatospora sp. NPDC054768 | reverse complement strand
CCGCGTCCCGCGTCCCGCGTCCCGCGTCCCGCGTCCCGCGTCCCGCGTCCCGCGTCCCGCGTCCCGCGTCCCGCGTCCCGCGTCCCGCGTCCCGCGTCCCGCATCGCCGTCCGGCAGGTGTCGCCCAGGTCAGCCCTCCTGGCCGTACCGGGCCAGGTAGTCGGCGAAGCGGGCGACGTCCTCGTCGGACCAGTCGGTGAAGCGCGCGGTGAAGGAGAGCCGGCGCTGCTCGTTGGCGTCCCGCAGCAGGGTGAGGCCGGCCTCGGTGGCGCGCAGGATCTGGCCGCGCTGGTCGTCCGGATCGGTCTCGCGGGCCAGAAGGCCGAGCTTCTCCAGGGCGGTGACCTGGCGGCTGACGGTGGACTTGTCGAGCATGAAGTGCGCGGCCACGTCGGCGGCCCGGCAGCCGCCGCGCTCGGTGATCAGGTCGAGGATGCTGTAGGTGACCAGGGAGAGGTCGGGGTGCAGCTGGGAGGCCTTGTGCCGGGCGCGGCGGGCGAAGGCGGTCAGCTCGCGCTGGATGGTCTCGATGGACGACTGGCGGCCGGGCACGGCGTTCCTATCTCCTCGATATTTGTTGCACTATACAACGGATTTGCCCGGGGGTGCACTTTGCTCCGGTGCTCGCCGCTCCGGCGCTCATCGCCCCGCTGCCCGTCGCCCCGGCGCTCGCTGCTCCGGTGCGGCCCGCCAGGCGCGGGCGGCGGCGATCCGCCTGGTCGCACTCGGGTGAGTGGCGAACAGTAGCTCAAGCACCCTCGGTGGGTCGACATCCGAGACGTTCGCCACGGCCAGTCTGCGCTGCATGGCCACGAACTGCTCGACGTCCCCGGTCAGTTCGAGTGCGTGCCGGTCCGCCCTGGCCTCGATCCGGCGGCTCACCGCGCACTGCGGCGGCCCCGACAGCGCGCCCAGCAGCGCCGCGAGCGCCGCCAGCAGCGGCAGCGCCCGGGGGTCCGCCGCGTCCGTCGCCCCGGCCGCGTCCAGCAGCGGCGGCCAGGTGGCGAGCAGGCCGAGGACGGCCACCGCGACGGCCGCGCCGACCGCGCCCAGCGCGGTGCCGACCGGCACGTCCCGGTGCTTGACGTGGCCCAGCTCGTGCGCGACCACCAGCTCCACCTCGCGCGGCTCCGCGGTGGTCAGCAGCGTGTCGTACGCGACGATCCGGCGGGTCGCCCCGAATCCGGAGACGTACGCGTTGAGCGCGGTGGTGCGACGGGAGGCGTCCGCGACCAGGACGTCCCGCACCCGGACGTCGTCCCGCTCGGCCAGTGCGAGCAGCGCGGTGCGCAGCTCCCCCGGGGGCATCGGGGAGAAGCGGTTGAACACCGGCTCGATCAGCAGCGGATGGAGGAAGGAGAGCGCGGCCGTCAGCAGCGCCGCCGCGCCCGCCGCCGGCAGCCACCAGCGCTGCGGCGACCAGGCGGTCAGCGCGAACAGGCCCAGTGCGAGCGGGAGGACGAGGACGAGGGTGAGCGCGAGGCCGCGTACGGCGTCCAGCGCCCAGCCGGCCCAGCCCTGGGTCACCAGCCCGTACCGGGCCCGGACGGTCCGCGCCCCGGCGCCGAACGGCAGTTGCAGCGCCTGGCCGAGCACCACCAGGGCCGCCGCGCCGGCCAGTACCCCGGCCGTCCGGGAGCCGCCGAACCAGCCGCCGACGGCGGTCACCAGGGCGGCACCGGCCGGGGTGAGGCCGAGCAGCAGGGTCAGCGCCAGGCCCGCCAGTCGTCCGCCCAGTGCCCACGGCAGCTGGGCGCGGCGCAGCGCGCGGCCCCGGGCGCGCTCGTCGGGGGTGAAGTCCGGCGTGGGGGCTTCGCCGGGCGGGGCGCACTCGGGGGTCGCGGTCCCGGACGCCGCGGTCTCGGAGGCCACGGCCTCGGGGGTCGCGGTCTCGGGGTTCGGGGGTTCGGCGGCCGGGGGTTCGGGGGCCGGGGTGGTGTCCATGGCGGGGTGCGGCTCTTCCGGTCGGGTCGCGGGAGGGGCGGTACGGCGGTTCGGCGATTGTCCAGCGGTGGTCCAGCGGTGATTCAGCATGGCGTACCCGACCGGGCGATGCGCACGCCGCGGCCCGGCGGTCGCCCGCGGGCGGCGGTTCACTCCTCGGTCGGCCCGGTGGCGCCGTGGACGCCGGAGCGCAGCAGTTGGTGGCCGAGGTCCACCAGGGCGCGTCCGACCGCGAACTCGTCGCCGACGGCGGGGGCCGGGGCGTCGCGCGGGTTGCGGCGGGAACGGGCGTCACTGTGCAGCACGTCGCCGTCGGCGTTCAGCACGGCGTGCACCCGGGTGGTGTCCTCGTCCTCGACCACGTGCAGGCTGAGCTGCCAGTCCTTGGTGCGCACGGCGCCCGGGGCCGACTGCTCGACGCCCTCGCGGCCGGCCGCGGCCGGCGGCGGGGCGGCCACCGTTCCGTCGGCGCGGACGATCACCACCGGGCAGCCGCCGTGCACGGCGCAGCGGGTGGACACCGAGCCGAGCAGCGTCCGGGCGAAGGTGCCCCGGCCCCGGCTGCCCAGTACCAGCAGGTCGGCCCCCTCCGCCGCCTCCAGCAGCACCTCGGCGGCGTGGCCGAGCACCAGGCTCTCCCGGACCTCCACCGAGCGGTCCGGGCCGAGGATCTCGTTGATCTCGGCGCTCAGCGTGCGGCGGGCGGTCCGCTCGAAGCCGTCGTCCACCATCGGCGCGAACCACCCGTACAGCGAGGGGTACTCCCAGGCCGCCACCGCGTGCACCGCCGCGCCGGTCAGCACGGCCTGGCCGACCGCCCAGCGCAGGGCCGCCTTCGACGGCCCGGAGCCGTCGATCCCGACCACGATCCGGTGCTCCCGGGTGAGGGACGGGGGACTGCCGCCCACGGCGGAGATCTGATTGCTGCCCATCACGCCACACCTCCCGGCCTTCGGCGCGGGACTCGCTCCCTGCACACCACGCTGCGCGCCCCGCCCGCCTCCGCGCCAGGGACACGGTGGCCGGGTCGGCCGGGGCCATGGGGACGGTCGGGCCAGGGGGCGTCCGGCGACCGGCCGGTGATGCCGGGCCCTCGATGCCGGGCCGTCGATGCCGGGCCGTCGATGCGCGGGCGGCGATGTCCGCCGGTCGATGTCCGACCGTCGATGCCCACCCCGGCCCAGGGGGTGTCCTTTGTGGCCGCAATGTTGCTGGCTCGGGTCCGGGTGGTGGTGATTCGGTGGCGTAGGCTGACCGCTCTTGCACCATCCTCGGGGGGATCCACTCATGCGCCGTGTCGCGGCCGCCGTCGCGCTGCTCGTCGGAATGACCGCCGTCGCCGCCTGCGGGCCGGACGACCCCGAGCCGGCCCCGGCCTCCGCCGCCCCCGTCCCGCCGTCCTCGGCGCCGGACGGCACGCCCTCCGGCACGGCCCCGGGCAAGAGTGCCCCGCCCCGGCCCGACGGCACCATCACCGTCGCCTTCGCCGGGGACGTCCACTTCGAGGGCCGTACCGAGGCCCGGCTGGCCGTCCAGCAGCCCGAGCCCGCGCTCGGCCCGATCTCCCGCACCCTCGCCGACGCCGACCTGTCCGTCCTCAACCTGGAGACCGCGATCACCGGGCGCGGTGCCCCGGAGCCGAAGACGTACACCTTCCGCACCTCGCCCAAGGCGCTGTCGGTGCTCAAGGACTCGGGCGTCGACGTCGTCTCGATGGCCAACAACCACGCCGTGGACTTCGGCGCCGACGGCCTCACCGACACCCTCGCCGCCAAGGACTCCTCGCCGATCCCGGTGGTCGGCTTCGGACGCAACGCCAAGGAGGCGTACGCCCCGTACGTCACCACCGTGCGCGGGGTGAAGGTCGCGGTGGTCGCCGCCAGCCAGGTCGAGGACCTCACCAACCAGAAGTGGCGGGCCGGCGCCGACAAGCCGGGCATCGCCTCGGCCCTGGACGTGCCGGCGCTGGTCAAGGCGGTGGAGACGGCCAAGCAGCAGGCTCCGGTGGTGCTCGTCTACCTGCACTGGGGCGACGAGGGCAAGGCCTGTCCGACCGGTCCGCAGACCACCATCGCCAAGAAGCTCGCCGGCGCGGGCGCCACGGCCGTGGTCGGTACCCACGCGCACACCATGGTCGGCTCGGGCATGCTCGGCAACACCTACGTCGGCTACGGCTTCGGCAACTTCCTCTGGTACGGCACCTCCAACTACCCCAACTCCAACGAGACCGGTGTCACCACCCTCACCCTCACCGCCGAGGGCAAGGTGACCGGCGAGGCCTTCACCCCGGCCACCATCGACGACAAGGGCATCCCGGAGCCGGTCAGCGGCGCCACCGCCGAGGCAGCCCTCAAGCGCCGCGACGGCCTGCGCGGCTGCACCGGCCTCTCCCCGGCCCCGGCCGGCCCCGGTGCGGCACCGTCGGCCCCCACCGCTCCGGCGACGGCCCCCACCGCTCCCGCGAAGGCCCCTTCGGGTCCCGCGAAGGCAGCCACCACCCCCGCCGTCCCGCGTTAGGGTGCCCGCCATGGGCGGGCACGAGGCCCCGACGACCGAACGGCTTTCCCTGCTGCGCCCCGCCGAGGGCGACATCGACGCCGTCCTCGCCGTCCACCGGGACCCGGCCACCTGCGTCCACAACCCCTCGGACGCCCTCGGGACCCGTACCGAGGCCGAAGAGCTGTACGGCCGCTGGAACGCGGTCCGGGAGCGCCACGGCTTCGGCTACTGGACGGTCCGCGAGCACGACTCCCCGGCCGTACCGGGCTTCTGCGGCATCAAGCCGATGACGTTGGCGGGTCTGCCGATCCTCAACCTCTTCTACCGCCTCGCTCCCGCCGCCTGGGGTCGTGGCGTGGCGACCGAGGCCGCCACCACCGTCGCTGCCTGGGCGTCCTCCCATGCCCCCGACCTTCCCCTGATCGCCCGTGTCCGCCCGGAGAACCTCGCCTCCCGGCGCGTCGCCCTGCGCGCCGGCCTGCGTCGCGCGGAACACCTCGACGGTGAGGGCTGTCGCGGCTTCGACCTGATCTTCGCGAGCCGCCTGCCGTAGGGACCCGCCGGATTCTGCGACCACGGCCACCAGCACCACAGGCACGACCGGCGCCACTGTCGCAGACGCCGAGGCCGCGGGACATCGAGGCCGCAGGCGCAGAGGCCGCCCGCCCCCAGCCCGGGGGCGGGCGGCTTTCTCGTGTTCGGGGACGCGTTCGCGGTGCGGAGTGGTCGCCGCGGTACCAGCGGGAGCGAGTTGACGTTCGTACAGGCTCTCGATGCAGGCGAACAGCTGTGTTAGGTTAGGCTTGCCTAATCTTGCTGGTCGGAGGGGATGTCCTGTGCAGCAACAGTCCGAATTCGCCGGTGCCGTCGCGATGGTCACCGGGGCCGGGCAGGGCATCGGCGCGGCCGTGGTGCGGGCGCTGGTGGCCGAGGGAGCCGTCGTCGCGGCGGTGGACCGCAACCGTGGCGGGCTCGACGCCCTGGTGGCCGAGCTGCCGACGGTGCGTCCGTACGTGCTGGACGTGTCCGACGCCCAGGCCGTGGACGGCGCCGTGGAGTTGATCGAACGCCAACTCGGGCCGATCGGCACGCTGGTGAACGTCGCGGGAATCCTGCGCACCGCACCGGTCGTCGAACTCTCCGACGGGGACTGGGCGGACACCTTCGCCGTCAACACCACCGGGGTCTTCCACACCGGCCGGGCCGTCGGCCGTCGAATGGCGGACCGCGGGCGCGGGGCGATCGTGACCGTCGGGTCCAACGCCGCCGGGGTGCCGCGGGCCGGGATGGCCGCCTACGCGGCGTCCAAGGCGGCGGCCACCATGTTCACCCGCTGCCTGGGGCTGGAACTCGCCCGGTCCGGGGTGCGGTGCAACGTGGTGTCGCCAGGCTCGACCGACACCGAGATGCAGCGCGCCCTGTGGGGCGAGGACGCCGAGGCGGCCGAACGCCGGGTGATCGAGGGCGACCCGGGCGCCTGGCGGGTCGGCATCCCGCTCGGGCGGATCGCCGCGCCCGCCGACATCGCGGAGGCGGTGGTGTTCCTGGCCTCCGACCGGGCGCGGCACATCACCATGCACGACCTGTACGTCGACGGCGGCGCGACCCTGCGCGCCTGAGCGGGGCAGGGCGGTGCCGATCGGCGCCCCGCCCGTCCCTCCTCCTCGCCCGCGCTCCTGCTCCTCGCCGCCCTCCCGTTCCTCCTCGTCCCCCGTAGAACCGTCCCAGACTGGAGAGACCGCCGTGACCACGGTGCACCACGCCCCTGCCGGGCCGATACCCGCCGGGCCCGACGCCCCGGCGACCGCCCTCGCCGAGGGCCCGGACCACGCCGTCATCGGCGCGGCCAGCGGACTGCTCGGCCAGTACCGGGCCGGCTCCGACGAGGCGTTCTTCGCCTCGCCGACCCGCACCCTGCTCGGCTCCGGCGTGCACGCCCGGGTGCCCCAGGACGGGCGGCCGCTGCCGGTGCGGGTCGCCGAGACGCTGGCCGAGGCGGGCCGGGACGGGGTCGAACGGCCGCTGGTGGTCGGTGCGGTGGCGTTCGACCGGGACAGCCGGGTCGAACTCGCCGTGCCCGCCCGGATCCGCACCGCCGGGGCGCTGCGCGACGACCCGCTGATCGCGCTGCCCGCGCCGGCGGCCGAGCGGATCGACTGGCGGATCGCCCCGGTGCCCGCGCCGGAGGCGTACGGCGCCGGCGTCGCGGCGGCCGTCGAGCGGCTGCGCGGCGGGGAGTTGAGCAAGGTGGTACTGGCCCGGACGCTGGAGCTGAGCGCCGCCGAGCCGCTCGACCTGCCCGCCATCCTGCAGCGGCTGGCCCGGCGCGACCCGGGCGGTTACACCTTCGCCGTCCCGTCCGGCGGCGGCCGCACCCTGATCGGCGCCAGCCCCGAACTCCTGCTCTCCCGGCGGGGAACGACCGTGCTGGCCAACCCGCTGGCCGGCTCGGTCCCGCGCAGCGAGGACCTCGGCGAGGACGTCAGGCGCGCCGCCGCGCTGCTGGAGTCGCCCAAGGACCTGCACGAGCACGCCGTCGTGGTGGACGCCATCCGCGAGGCGCTGGCTCCGTACTGCCGCACTCTCGAAGTGCCCGAACGTCCCACCCTGGTACGGACGGCCGCGATGTGGCACCTGGCCACCACGATCCGCGGCGAGCTGGCCGACCCCGCGGTCTCCGCCCTGGAACTGGCCTGCGCACTGCACCCCACCCCGGCGGTCTGCGGCACGCCGACCGACGTCGCACGCCGGGTGATCGGCGAGGTCGAGCCCTTCGAACGCGGCCTCTACACCGGCATGGTCGGCTGGGAGGACGCGACCGGCGACGGCGAGTGGGTGGTCACCATCCGCTGCGCCGAGGCGCAGGAGCGGACGCTGCGGGTGTACGCCGGCGCGGGCGTGGTCGAGCAGTCCCGGCCGGAGGCCGAACTCGCCGAGACCAGCGCCAAGTTCCGCACCTTCCTGGACGCCGCGGGGGTGGCCCGGTGACGCCGCTGGAGACCGCTCGGGCGGGCTTCACCCCGTACCCCGCCGAGTTCGCCGAGCGCTACCGGGACGCCGGGTACTGGCGCGGCGAGACCTTCGGGCGGATGCTGCGCGAACGCGCCGCCGCGCACGGCGGGCGCATCGCCGTCGTCGACCCGGGCGGTCACTCGGTGGCGGCCGCCGAGCGGCGCTGGACGTACGCCGAACTCGACCTCCGGGCCGACCGGATGGCCGCCGGGCTGCTCGCCCGAGGCATCCGGGCCGGGGACCGGGTGGTGGTCCAACTGCCCAACGCCGCCGAGTTCTTCGAGGTCGTCTTCGCGCTGTTCCGGATCGGTGCACTGCCGGTCTTCGCGCTGCCTGCCCACCGGTACGCCGAGATCGGGTACTTCTGCTCCTTCACCGGGGCGGTCGCCTATGTGGTGCCGGCCGTCGAAGGCGGTCACGACTACCGCGAACTCGCCACCCGGGTACAGGCGGAGAACCCCGCGCTGCGGCTGGTGCTGGTGGCCGGCGAGGACCCGGGCGAGCACGTCCGGCTCACGGACGTGCCCTGCGACGGTCCAGGACCGGAGGCCTTCGGCGGGGAGCCCGGGCCCGGGGACGTCGCCTTCCTCCAGCTCTCCGGCGGCAGCACCGGCGTGCCGAAGCTGATCCCGCGCACCCACGACGACTACATCTACTCGCTGCGCGGCTCGGTCGAGCTCTGCGGGCAGGACCGGGACAGCGTGTACCTGTGCGTGCTGCCCGCCGCACACAACTTCCCGCTCAGCTCGCCGGGTTCGCTCGGCACGCTGTACGCCGGCGGCCGGGTGGTGCTCTGCCCGCAGCCCGCCCCGGAGACGGCCTTCCCGCTGATCGAGCGCGAGGGCGTGACCATCACCGGGCTGGTGCCGCCGCTCGCACTGCTCTGGCTGGACGCCGCCGAGCGCGGCGCCCGCGGGTACGAGAGCCTGGAGGTGCTGCTGGTCGGCGGCGCCAAGTTCAGCGAGGAGGCGGCCCGGAGGGTGCGGCCGGTGCTGGGCTGCACGCTCCAGCAGGTGTTCGGGATGGCCGAGGGACTGGTCAACTACACCCGGCTGGACGACCCGGAGGAGCTGATCACCACCACCCAGGGCCGGCCGATCTCGCCGGACGACGAGGTCCGGGTGGTGGACGACCAGGACCGGGACCTGCCCGACGGCGCCACCGGCCACCTGCTCACCCGCGGGCCGTACACCATCCGCGGCTACTGGAACGCGCCCGAGCACAACGCCGACTCCTTCACCGCGGACGGGTTCTACCGCACCGGGGACCTGGTCCGGCGCACCCCGACCGGCCACCTGGTGGTCGAGGGCCGGGCCAAGGACCAGATCAACCGGGGCGGCGAGAAGGTCGCCGCCGAGGAGATCGAGAACCACCTGCTCGCGCACCCCGCGGTGCACGACGCGGCGGTGGTGTCGATGCCCGACCCGTACCTGGGCGAGCGCACCTGCGCCTACGTGGTGCTGCGTGCCGGGCACCGCGAAAGCCCGCCGAAGAGCGTCGAGTTGAAGAGGTTCGTGCGGCAACGCGGGCTCGCCGAGTACAAGGTGCCGGACCGGGTCGAGTTCGTCGCCGCCTTCCCGGCCACCGGGATCGGGAAGGTCAGCAAGAAGGACCTGCGCGCCGCGATCGCGGCTTCGCTGACCGGCCGCTGAGCGCCCGTCGACCGGCCGCTGAACGCCCGCGGATCGGCTGCCGACCGCCCGCCGACCGCCCGTTGACTCTCCCCACTCCGCTACGTCTAGCTAAGGAACACCACCGTGGGCCTGCCCCGCATTCCCCGCTATCCCATGCCCGCCGCCGAGGAGCTGCCCGCCAACCGGGTCTCCTGGACGGTGGACCCGGCGCGCGCCGTGCTGCTGGTGCACGACCTGCAGAACCACTTTCTGGACGCCTTCGACGCCGAGGCCGCGCCGGTGCCCGAACTTCTGCACAACGTCTCGGCGTTGGCCGGGGAGGCGCGCGCCGCCGGCGTCCCCGTCGTGTACTCGGCGCAGCTCGGCGGGCAGAGCCCGGCCGAGCGCGGGCTGCAGCAGGACTTCTGGGGCCCGGGCATCCCGGACGACCCGCGGGCCACCGCGATCGCCGAGGCCGTGGCCCCGGAGCCGGTGGACACGGTGCTCACCAAGTGGAAGTACAGCGCCTTCGTGCGCACCGAGTTGGAGCAGCTGCTGCGCGAGCAGGGGCGGGACCAGCTGGTGATCACCGGCGTGTACGCGCACATCGGCGTGCAGGCCACCGCGTGCGACGCCTGGATGCGGGACGTGCAGGCCTTCGTGGTGGCCGACGCGGTCGCCGACTTCGGCCCGGCGGAGCACCGCGACGCGCTGGCCTGGGTGGCCGGGCGCTGCGGGACGGTCACCACGGCGAAGGCCGTGCTCGGGGCGCTGGCTCCGGCCGCCCCGGGCGTTTCGGATGTCCAGGGTGTCGCGGGTGTCGCGGGTGTCGCGGGTGTCGCGGGCGTCGCTGGTGTCGCGGTTGTCGCGGAACTCGAAGGGGTGAGCGGGAAGTGACGGGCGTGGGCTTCACGGTGGAGCGGATCCGGGCCGAGGTCGCCGATCTGCTCGGCGAGGACCCGGCGGAGATCCCGCTGGACGAGAACCTGGTCGACTGGGGGCTGGACTCCATCCGGCTGATGACCCTGGCCGGGCGCTGGCAGGAGGCGGGCGCCGAGGTGGCGTTCGTCCAGCTCGCGGAGCGCCCGGCGATCGAGGCCTGGGCCGAGCTGCTGGGCGCGGCGTGATGGTGCCGGAGGTGATGGCGCCGGGGGCGGCGGCGGGGGTGCGCGAGGCGGTCCGAGGCGCGGTTCCGGGTGCGGTCGGCGAGGCGGTGCTGTCGGCGGCGCCCGAGCTGCCCGCACTGCCCCGGCGTGCGGTGTGGTACCCGGCGACCACCGCGGTGGGTCCGGTCGAGGCGCAGGCGGCCCGGACGCCGGACGCGCCGGCGCTGGTGCTCACGGACGGGGAGACCGTCAGCTACCGGGAGTTGAACGCCGCGGCCAACCGGCTGGCGCGCGCCCTGGCCGCCCGCGGGGCCCGCCCGGGCGCGGTGGTCGGTCTGGCGGGCCTCCCGCGTCCGGCGGAGTTGCTGACGGCGCTGCTGGCGGTGGCGAAGTCGGGCGCGGCGTACCTCCCGTTGGACCCGGCGGACACGCCCGGGCGGTGGGAGCGGCTGCTGGCGGAGAACGCGCCGGTCTGCGTGCTGGGGGAGGGGGTGCCGGGGGCGTTGGCCGGGCTGGAGACGGACGGCGAGCTGCCGACCGACCCGCCCAGGGCGCTGACCCCGCACCACCTGCTCTGCGTCGGGTACGGCCCGGGCGGGCGCCCGACCGCCGTGCGGCTCACCCATGCCGAGGCGGACCGCCGGGTGCGCGAGCTCCAGGCCGAGCACCCGCTCGGGCCGGGCGACCGGGTGCTCCACCTGGGCCTGCCGCTCTGGGAGTGTCTGTGGCCGCTGCGGACGGGTGCCGCCGTGGTGCTCGCCGACCCGTGGCAGGAGGGCGAGGTCGGGGAGCTGGTGCGGAAGCTGGGCGTGACGGCGGTGCGGGCGGCGCCGGGGGTGCTGCTCGGCGGGTGAGGGCGGGCGGCCGGGCGCTACGGAGTGCGGACGCGGACGGACTTCGGGTGACGACTTTCAGCGAACAGAGTTCAGATGACAGATTTCATCATCTGTTCGCTGAAAGTTGTCGGCTGCCCCCCGTCGGTCAGCGCGGCCCACCCGCCGCGGCCTCGGTCGCCGAACGCGCTGCCTGGTCCACCGCCAGGTCCACCGCCTGGTCCACCGCCTGGTCCACCGCCTGGTCCACCGCCAGGTCCACCGCCGTCCACGCCATCGCCACCGCGCCGTCCAGCACCGCCCGCTCCGCCTCCACGCCCAGCGCCGCCTCGGCGAAGGCCGCCTCGTGCGGGGCGCAGGCGCCGCCGGTGATGTCCAGCACCGGATGGATGGACGGCACCGCGTGCGACACGTTCCCCATGTCCGTACAGGCGAAGGGTCCGCTCTCGACCGGTTCCGGCCGGCCGAGCGCCGCCGCGTTGGCCCGCCACAGTGCCAGCAACCGGGCGTCGGAGCGCATGTCCAGGTAGTCCGGCTCGGGTCGGGTCAGTTCCACCTCGCAGCCGGTGGCGAGCGCCCCGGCGCGGAAGCAGTCCTCGACCCGGGAGCGCAGCTCGGCGAGGTCCTCCGCCGCCGAGGCCCGGATCTCGTACTCGGCGCTCGCGCTGTCCGGGATCAGGTTCGGCGCCGTCCCGGCCGCCGTGGTGATGCCGTGCACCCGCCACTGCGGCGGGAGTTGCTGGCGCAGCAGTCCGATGGCGACCTGGGCGACGGTGAGCGCGTCGGCGGCGTTGCGCCCCCGGTGGGGGTCGAGGCTCGGGTGGGCGGCCCGCCCGGTGTAGCGGACGGACAGTGTGCCGAGCGCGAAGGAGTGGAAGTCGGCGATCTCGACGGGGCAGGGGTGGACCATCATCGCGGCGTCCACCCCGTCGAACGCCCCGGCCTCCAGCAGCAGCGCCTTGCCGGCCCCGCGTTCCTCGGCCGGAGCGCCGATCACCCGGACGGTGAGCCCGAGCCGGTCCGCGTGCGGGGCGAGCCCGAGCGCGGCGCCGATCCCGGCGGCGGCGATCAGGTTGTGCCCGCAGGCGTGGCCGAGGTCGGGCAGTGCGTCGTACTCGCAGACCAGCGCGACGGTGACCGGTCCGCTGCCGAGGCGCGCGTCGAACGCGGTGGCCAGGCCGTGGGCGGGTGCGGTGACCGAGTAGCCGTGTGCGCGCAGCAGTTCGGCGCACCAGGCGGTCGCGAGGTGCTCCTCGAAGGCGGTCTCGGGGTGGGCGTGGATGCGGCGGCTGAGTGCGAGCAGCTCGGCCCGGTGGGTGTGGACGCGGTCGCGCACGGCCTGCTTGGCCTCGGCGGGGGGACTGGTCGGCGGCTCGGTCAGGGGCATGGGTGGCGTCTCCGGGTTGTCAGGGGCCCGTCCGTGCGGGGCCGTTGACCAGATCATATGAAGTTAGATTAGGCTAACCTAAGTAAGGCGTTCCGGATCCCCGAGGAGCTCTCCACCCCATGCCTGCCGTCGAAACCCAGATCGCCGACAGCCAGACCGCCGACGTCCCCCTGCTCGCCGCCCAGGCCGCGATCTGGTACGCCCAGGCCCTCGACCCCGCGAGCCCGGTCTACAACACCGGCGACGCGGTCGAGATCACCGGCCCGCTCGACGAGGACCGGTTCGAACAAGCGCTGCGGCAGGCGGTGGACGAGGCCCAGGCACTGAGCGCCGTCGTCGTCACCGGCCCGGACGGCACGCCGCGCCAGCGGCTGCGCCCCGGCCGCCGCTGGCCGCTGCACCGCCTCGACCTGCGCGCCGCCGCCGACCCGGCCGCCGAGGCCGAGGCCTGGATGCGCGCCGACCTCGCCCGCCCGGCCGACCTCGCCGAGGGCCCGCTGTTCACCCACGCGCTGATCCGCCTCGCCGAGGACCGCCGGATCTGGTACCGCCGCATCCACCACCTCGCCGTCGACGCCTACGCGTTGACCCTCCTCGGCGAGCGGATCGCCGCCCTCTACGCCGCCCGCGTCACCGGAGCCGAACCCGCCCCGAACCCCTTCGCCGGACTCGCCGAGGCCGCCGCCGAGGAGGCCGCGTACCGGGGGAGCACGCAGTACGAGGCCGACCGCGCCCACTGGTCCGCCCGGATGGCCGGCGCCGACACCCCGGCCGCCCTCCCGGGAACGCCCGAACCCGCGGCCGGCGACCGGGACGCCGTGCCCGGCGAGGCGGTCCGCCTCGCCGCCGACCTGCCCGCCGGCACCCGCGACCGCCTGGAACGCGCCGCCGACGCCGTCCGCGCCACGTGGGCCGAACTGCTCCTCGCCGCCGCCGCCGGATACCTGCACCGCCTGACCGGCGCCCAGGACGTGGTCCTCGGCCTGCCGCTCGCCAACCGGCGCGGTCCGGCCGCCCTGCGCACCCCCGTGGCCGCCGCCAACGTGCTCCCGCTGCGCCTTGCCGTGCACCCCGCCGACAGCGCCGAGGCACTGCTGCGCGCCGTGGTCCGCGAGCTGCGCGCCGTCCGCCGCCACCAGCGCTACCCCCTGGAGGAACTGCGCCGCGACCTCGGCCGCACCGGCGACCGCCGCGCCCTGTTCGGCCCGATGGTCAACATCAAGGCCTTCGAGAGCGACCTCGACCTGGCCGGCCTGCCCGGCACCGTCCGCAACCTCGCCGCCGGCCCGGTGGACGACCTCGCCCTGAACGTCTCGCCCGGCCCGGACGGCGGGCTGCGCCTGGTCATCGACGCCGACCCGGCCCGCTACGGGCCCGCCTCGCTCGCCGCCCACCGCGACGGCCTGCTGCGCTACCTCGACGCCCTCGCCGAGCTGCTGCTCACCGACCCGCGGACGCCGATCGCCCGGATCGACCTGCTCGACCCGGACGGCCTGCGCCGCGCCACCGAGGGCCGCACCGAGCCCCCGGCCGAGCGGACCGTGCCCGAGCTGTTCGCCGCCCGGGCAGCCCGCACCCCGGACACCGTCGCCGTCCGCTCCGGTTCGAGCGCGCTGACCTACCGGCAGCTCGACGCCGCCGCCGACCGGCTCGCCCACCGCCTGACCGCCCTGGGCGTCCGGGCCGGGGCGCCGGTCGCGATCGCCCTGCCGCGCGGCACCGACACCCTGGTCGCGATGCTCGCCGTCCTCAAGGCGGGCGGTGCCTGCGTCTCCCTCGACCTCGCCCACCCCGCGCAGCGCCTGGCCGCCGTCCTGGCCGACGCCCGCCCGGTCTGCGCGGTCGCCACCGCCGAGGCCCTCGCCGGGCTCGACCTGCCCGCCGGCCTGCCCACCGTCCGGCCGGAAGCCACCGACGCCGGGCCCAGCGGTGAGCCCGGGGCCGACGGCGAACCCGGGCCCGACCGCGAGCCCGTGGCCGCCCTGCCCGCCCCGCGACTCGACCAGCCCGCCTACGTGCTGCACACCTCGGGCTCCACCGGCCGCCCCAAGGGCGTGGTGGTCACCCACGCCTCGCTGGCCAACCTGCACGCCGGCCTCGGCGAGGACCACGTCGCCCCCGCCGTGCGCCGCACCGGCCGGGACCGGCTGCGCGTCGCCCACAGCGCCTCCTTCGCCTTCGACGCCTCCTGGGACCCGGTGCTCTGGATGGTCCACGGCCACGAGCTCCACCTGCTGGACGACGCCACCTACCGCGACCCGGCCGCACTCGCCGCCCACCTCGACCGGGAGCGCATCGACTACCTCGACCTCACCCCCTCCTACCTCGAAGTCCTGCTCGCCGAAGGCATCCTGGACGAGGGACGGCACCGCCCGTCCGTCCTCGTGGTCGGCGGCGAGGCCACCCCGCCCGCCCTCTGGCAGCGCCTCACCGCGGTCCCCGGCCTGCACCCGGTCGACCTCTACGGCCCGACCGAGACCACCGTCGACGCCTACGCCTGGACCCCGGGCCCGGACGGCGCCCCGCGCGGCCGGGTGGTGCGCGGCTCGCGCGCCTACGTCCTGGACGGCTCGCTGCGCCCCGCTCCCGACGGCGTCACCGGCGAACTGTACGTGGCCGGCGCCTGCCTGGCCCGCGGCTACCTCGGCCGCCCCGACCTCACCGCCGAACGCTTCCTCGCCGACCCGTTCGGCCCGCCCGGCGGCCGGATGTACCGCACCGGCGACCTCGCCCGGCGCCGCCCCGACGGCACCCTGGAGTTCCTCGGCCGGGCCGACGACCAGGTGAAGATCCGCGGCTTCCGGATCGAACCCGGCGAGATCGCCGCCGTCCTCGCCGAACTGCCCGGCGTCGCCCAGGCCGTGGTGATCGCCCGCCCCGGACCGCAGGGCAAGCGGCTGCTCGGCTACGCCGTCCCGGAGAGCGGCAGCAGGCCCGACCCGGACGGGCTGCGCGCCGCGCTCGCCGCCCGGCTGCCCGCGCACATGGTCCCGGTGGCCGTCCTGCTGCTGGACGAACTGCCGCGCACCGCCCACGACAAGCTCGACCACCGCGCCCTGCCCGAGCCGGCCGTCACCACCGAGGGCACGGCGGCGGCCACACCCCAGGAGGAACTGGTCTGCGGCCTGTTCGCCGAGGTCCTCGGTCTGCCGCAGGCGCCCGGCCGGGACGCCTCCTTCTTCGACCTCGGCGGCCACTCGCTGCTCGCCGGCCGCCTGGCCGCCCGGCTGCGCGACACCTTCGCCGCCCCGGTCGGGTTCGCCGACGTGTTCCGGCAGTCCACCCCGGCCGGCCTCGCGGCCCTGCTCGGCGGGGCGGCCGGCCCGGCCTCGGAGCCCGAGGAGCGGCGTTCCGTCCCGGTGCCCGTGCCGCGCACCGAGCGGATGCCGCTCTCGCCCGCCCAGCGCGGCCTCTGGTTCCTGCACCGCCTCGAAGGCCCCAGCCCGACGTACAACATCCCGCTGGCGCTCACCCTCACCGGCCCGCTCGACCGGCACGCCCTCACCCTCGCCCTCGGCGACCTCGTCGCCCGGCACGAAGTCCTGCGCACCGTCTACGGGGAGGAGGCGGACGGCAGCCCGTACCAGCGCATCCTGCCCGCTGCGGGCACCGAACTCCACGACGGCGCCGGCGACTTGGCCGAGGCCGCCCGGTATGCCTTCGACCTGACCGCCGAACCCCCGCTGCGCGCCACATTGTTCACCGGGCCCGCCGCGGCCGGCGGATCCACCCGGCCCACCGGCGGTGCGGACCAGCACACCCTGCTCCTGCTGCTCCACCACATCGCGGGCGACGGCGCCTCCACCACCCCGCTGCTCCGCGACCTGGCCGCCGCCTACACCGCCAGGATCGCCGGACTGGACCCCGAACTGCCGCGGCTCACCGTCCAGTACGCCGACCACGCGGCCTGGCAGCGGGAGCGGATCGGCACCACCGAGGCGCCCAGCGCGCTCGCCGTCCGGCAGGCGGAGCACTGGCGTGCCGCGCTCGCCGGACTGCCCGACCAGCTGGAGCTGCCCCTCGACCGCCCCCGCCCGGCCGTGGCGGGCCACCGGGGCTCCACCGTTCCCTTCGCGCTCGGCGCCGAGGCGCACAGCGCCCTGGCCGGGCTCGCCCGGGCCGCCGGCAGCACCGTCTTCATGGCCGTCCAGGCCGGTCTCGCCGCTCTGCTCACCCGGCACGGCGCCGGCACGGACGTCCCGGTCGGCACCCCGGTGGCCGGCCGCGACGACGAGCAGACCGCCGCACTGGTCGGCTACTTCGTCAACTCGCTGGTGCTGCGCACCGACACGTCCGGCGACCCCACCTTCCGGGAGCTGCTCGCCCGGGTCCGCGCCACCGTGCTCGCCGCGCACGAGCACGCCGAACTGCCCTTCGACCGGCTGGTCGAGGAGCTCAACCCGGCCCGCTCGCTCGCCCGCCACCCGCTGTTCCAGGTGATGCTCGCCTGGCAGAGCCGCCCGGACGAGCGGATCGCCCTGGGGGGTGGCCTCACCGCCGACATCGCCGCGATCCCCAGCGGTACGGCCAAGTTCGACCTCACCCTCAATGCCGGCGAACTGCCCGGCGGCGGCATCGGCGGGTTCCTGGAGTACCGCACCGACCTCTTCGACGCCGCCACCGCGGCCGCGCTCGCGGAGCGCCTGACCAGGCTGCTCACCGCCGCCGCGAGCGCCCCCGACACCCCGATCGGCCGGCTTCCGCTGATCGGCGAGGAGGAACGGCGGCGTGCCCTGATCGAGTGGAACGGCCCGTCGGTGGCGACGGCTTCGGACGCCACCCTGCCCGAGCTGTTCGAGGCGGCCGCCGCCGCCAACCCCCACGCCGTCGCGGTCGGTCACCAGGGCGAGCAGCTCGACTACACCGAACTCGGGGCCCGCGCCGACCGGCTGGCCCGGCTGCTGGCCGCCGAGGGAATCGGCCCCGGCACCATCGTCGCGCTCGCCCTGCCGCGCTCGCTCGAACTGGTCGTCGCCCTGCTGGCGGTGGCCAAGTCCGGCGCCGCGTACCTGCCGCTCGACCCCGACTACCCGGCCGACCGGCTCGCCTACATGCTGGCCGACGCCACCCCCGCCGCCCTGCTCACCGACCGGGCCACCGCGCCCCGGCTGCCCGCCCACGAGGTGCGCCAACTCCTGGTCGACGGCCCGGAGTCCGAGCGCCACCCGGCCGTCCCGCTGGCCCAGCACGAGCGCACCCGCCCGCTGCGCGCCGAGGACACCGCCTACGTCATCTACACCTCCGGCTCCACCGGCCGGCCCAAGGGCGTGCCCGTCACCCACCGCAACGTGGTCCGGCTGTTCGGCGCCACCGACCACTGGTTCGGCTTCGGAGCCGAGGACGTGTGGACGCTGTTCCACTCCTACGCCTTCGACTTCTCGGTCTGGGAGCTGTGGGGCGCCCTGCTGCACGGCGGCCGGCTGGTCGTCGTCCCGCACCTGGTCAGCCGCGACCCGGCGGCCTTCCTGGAGCTGCTCGCCCGCGAGCGGGTCACCGTGCTCAACCAGACGCCGTCCGCCTTCTACCAGCTCAGTGCCGCCGACCGGGACCGTCCCGGCAGCGAACTCGCCCTGCGCTACGTGGTGTTCGGCGGCGAGGCGCTCGAACTCGCCCGGCTGGACGACTGGTACGACCGGCACGCCGAGGACGCCCCCGTGCTGGTCAACATGTACGGCATCACCGAGACCACCGTGCACGTCTCGTACATCGCCCTCGACCGGGCGAGCGCCACCGCCGGGAGCAGCAGCACCATCGGCGTCAACATCCCCGACCTCCGGGTCTACGTCCTCGACCAGCACCTCCAGCCCGTCCCGCCCGGCGTCACGGGTGAGATGTACGTGGCCGGGGCGGGCCTGGCCCGCGGCTACCTCGGCCGCCCCGAGCTGACCGCGACGCGCTTCGTCGCCGACCCGTACGCCGAGCTGTTCGGCGAGCGCGGCACCAGGATGTACCGCTCCGGGGACCTCGCCCGGCGCCGCGCCGACGGCGTGCTGGAGTACTTCGGCCGTGCCGACCAGCAGGTCAAGCTGCGCGGCTTCCGGATCGAACTCGGCGAGATCGAGGCCGTGCTGGCCGCGCACCCGGCCGTCGCCGACGCCGCCGTGGTGGTCCGGGAGGACGTGCCGGGGGACAAGCGGCTGGTCGGCTACGCGGTGGCCGACGGCGCCGCCCCGGACGAGCTGCGCGCCCACGCCGCCGCCGAACTGCCCGTCCACATGGTGCCCTCCGCCGTCGTCCTGCTCGACCGCCTCCCGCTGACCGCCAACGGCAAGCTCGACCGCCGCGCCCTGCCCGCCCCCGAGGCCCCCGCCTCGGGCGCCGGCCGCCCGCCGCGCACCCCGCGCGAGCAGCAGCTGTGCGAACTGTTCGCCGAGGTGCTGGGCGTGGCCTCGGTCGGTGTCGAGGACGACTTCTTCGCGCTCGGCGGGCACTCGCTGCTGGTCGTGCGCCTCGCCGGGCGGATCCGCGAGGTGCTCGGACTGGAGGTCGGCATCGGCGCCCTGTTCCAGGCGTCCACCGTGGCCGCCCTGGACGCCGCCCTCGCGGCGGGCGCACCGGACACCGACGCCCTGGACGTGCTGCTCCCGCTGCGGCCCGTCGCCCCCGGCCGGCAGCGCCCGCTGTTCGCCGTCCACCCGGCCGGCGGCCTCGGCTGGTGCTACACCGGACTGATCCGCAACCTGCCCGGCGAGGTGCCGATCTACGGCCTCCAGGCCCAGGGCGTCGGCGCCGCCACCGCTGCCGAGCCGCTGCCCGGCACCCTGGAGGAGCTGGCCGCGCACTACGCCGACCGGCTGCGCGAGGTCCAGCCCGAGGGCCCGTACCGGCTGCTCGGCTGGTCCACCGGCGGGATCATCGCGCACGCGGTGGCCGTCCGCCTCCAGGAACTCGGCCAGGACGTGGAACTGCTCGCGATCCTGGACGCCTACCCCGCCGAGGGCTTCCGCGAGCTGCCCGTCCCGGACCGGGCCGAGGCGCTGGAGGCACTGCTCACCATGGGCGGCTTCGGGCCCGCCGACCTCGACGGCCGTCCGCTCGAACTCGGCCCCGTCACCGAGCTGTTGCGCCGCGAGGGCAGCCCGCTCGCCGGGCTCGACGAGGCCACCGTGGCCGCGCTGAACGAGATCTACCTCAACACCAACCACCTGGTGCGCGGCTACGACCACCGCCGCTTCGACGGCGACGTGCTGTTCTTCCGCGCCACCGTCGACACCATCGACGACACCCTGGTGCCCGAGCTCTGGGAGCCGTACGTGTCCGGCCGGATCGCCAACACGAACGTGGCCTGCTCCCACAAGGACATGACCCTGCCCGCCCCGATCGCGCACATCGCGAGCGTGATCGCCGACCACCTCGCCGACCTCCCGAAGCAGACCGACGATGGAGAAGACCACCGATGAGTGACGCCCCCGCCAACCCCTTCGACGCCGACGGCGAGTTCCTCGCGCTCGTCAACCCCGGGGGACAGCACTCCCTGTGGCCCGCCTTCGCCGCCGTCCCGGCCGGCTGGAGCATCGCCCACGGCCCGTGCGAGCGCCCGGCCGCCCTGGAGTGGATCACCGCGAACTGGACCACCCTGTGACCCCTCCCGCCACCCCCGGCGCCGAGGCCCCGGCGCGCCCCCTGCTCGCGGGGCGCGCCGCGGTGGTGGTCGCCTACACGGCCGCGATGTGCATGAACGGCCTGGACTCGACGATCGTCAACCCGGCGCTGTTCAGCATCGCCGAGGACTTCGGCCGGCCCGTCTCGGCGGCCAACGCCGTGGAGACCGCCTTCCTGGTCGGCCTCGCCCTCGGCCTGCCGGTGGCCGGCTGGCTCGGCGACCGGTACGGCGTCAAGCGGGTCTTCCTCGGTGCGCTCGCCGCCTTCACGCTCGCCTCCGCGCTCTGCGCGGCGGCACCCGGTCTGGGTACGCTGTCGGCGGCCCGGGCGGTTCAGGGCGTGGCCGGCGGGCTACTCACCCCGGTCGGGATGACCCTGCTGTTCCGGGCCTTCGCCCCGCACGAGCGGGCGGGCCTGGGCCGCATCCTGATCGTCCCGACCGCGCTGATGCCCGCCCTCGGGCCGCCGCTCGGCGGCTTCCTCACCGAACACCTCTCCTGGCACTGGCTGTTCCTGGTCAACGTGCCGATCGGGGTCGCCGCCGTGATCATCGGGCTGATCGGCCTGCGCGGCGAACAGGAGCCCCCGGCCGGCCGCTTCGACACCACCGGCTTCCTGCTCGCCACGCCCGGCCTCGGCCTGCTGACCTACGCCCTCGGCTTCGGCCCGGCGCACGGCTGGACCTCCCCGGGCGTGGCCCTCGGCGGACTGCTCGGCCTGGCCCTGCTGGGGGCGGCCGTACGGCACCAACTCCGCTCCCCCGAACCGCTGGTGGACCTGCGGCTGCTCGCCGACCGCACCTTCGGCGCGGCGAGCTGGCTCGCCCTGCTGACCTCGGCCGGGCTGATGGGCGCGCTGTTCGTGCTGCCGCTGCTCTACCAGGCGGCGCGCGGCGCCACCGCCCTGGACGCCGGGCTGAGCGTCTTCCCGGAGGCGATCGGCCTGATGGCCGCCTCGCAGGTGGTCGACCGCCTGCTGCCCCGGCTCGGTCCGCGCCGGCTCGCCCTGCCAGGCCTGCTGCTGGCGGCGGTCGTCCTCGCCTCCCTCGGTTTCGCCGAGAACCCGTGGGCCGTACGGGTGTTGATGTTCTGCGTCGGCCTGATCCTGGGCACCGCCGTCCTCACCGTCCAGATCGCCGGCTTCGCCGACGTCCCCGGCCCCGCGATGGGCCGCGCGATGGGCCTGTTCACCATCCTGCGCACCCTCGGCGGCGCCCTCGGCATCGCCGCCACCGCTGCCCTCATCGGCGCCCTCGCCGACGGCACCGACGCCACCCCCTACCGCCTCGCCCTCCTCCTCACCGCCGCCCTGGTCGCCGCCGGCACCCTGTTGGCCCTTCGCCTCCCCACCGAAGCTCCGGGCCCACCCCCGGAGGAATGACGCCGGTGCGGTCCGTGGTCCTCCGGTGCTCCGACTGCCCTACGGTGGTCGGAGCACCGGAGGAGAGCCCATGAACCCTCAGCACTACCGTCTGCTTGAAGAGGCCTGCCGCAGCCTGCCGGACGGCTACAAGGTCGAGCTGTCCGGTGACGTCATCGTCATGCAGACGTCACCGTCATCGATTCACCAGCTCAACCTGGCGATCGTCCAGCGCCAGTTCGAGGCGCACTGTCCTCCCGGCTACTTCCCGACGGGGAACAGTGACCTCTCCTCGCCCGAGTTCGGCACCGTTCGCAACCCCGACCTCACCTACCTGCCCGAGGACGTCATCGAGCTGGGCCGCGAGATCCCCGCCGACCTGGCGCTGATCGCGGTCGAGATCGTCTCGCCGTCCAACCCCGACAACGACTGGAGCGGGAAGGTCCGCGACTACCCGCGGATGGGCTTCCCGCTCTACCTGATCGTGGACCCCCGGCAGAAGACGGTGACCCTGTTCTCCGAACCCAACCGCGACCGCTACCACACCAGGACGGAGCGGGAGTTCGGCGAGAAGCTCCGCATCCCCGCGCCCTTCGACTTCGAGCTGGACCTGACCCGGTTGGTGCCCTACCGGGACTGATCGGCCGCGGGACCCGGGGAGTTCACTCGTTCGGCCAGAGGATCAGGTCGTCCAGCGGGTACCGGCGCGGACCGTCGCCGAGTTCGGCGACGGCCGCCCGGATGCGGTCCAGGTGGGCGGGGGTGAGCTGGAGCGGAGGTTCGTCGGGCTGGTAGGTGGTGCGGATCGGGTAGTCGACGCCCGGCTCGCGGGTCATCTCGATGTGGCAGCCGAGCACGTGCGTCACCGGGTGGCTCCCGGCGAACGCGGCCAGCCGCTCGACGGTGCGCCGGAAGGCCGGCCAGTCGTCGATGTACAGCCGCCCCGGATAGACGGTGTCGCCGGTGAGCAGGAAGCCCGTCCACGGGTCGTAGAAGGTGACCGCCGCCTCGTGGTGTCCCGGCGTGGCCAGGCACTTCAGCACCCGCCCGCCGCCGAGGTCGACCAGGGCCACGGCCTCCTCGTCCCGGTCGAAGCCGAAGTACGGCCAGGCGGTGGGCAGATCGGCACCGACCAGGGTGGTCGCGGGCCGGTCGGCGAACTGGCCGTCGCCCGCGACGTGGTCGCCGTGCGGGTGGGTGTGCAGCACCAGCAGCCCGTAGCCGTCCCGGGGATTGCGGGCGAGCCACGCCTCCACCAGCCCGTCGACCGTCGCGCGCAGCGGGAAGTACGCGGCCTCGGCCGTCGCCCCGGTGTCGATCAGCACCGCCCGCTCCGTCCCGAAGAGCAGGAACAGGAACGGGGCCTCGTAGTTGATCGCCTTGTTCTGCCGCAGGATGACGGTGTGCTCGTCGTACTCGTGGACCTGGATGTCCGGGTCCGTGTTGTGCTTCGCGGACGGGGAACCGTGGATCCACCGCACGTCCAGTGGACGGGCGATCGGTGCACCGGCAGCGGCCATGACGCCTCCAGAGTGCGTCGTCTTGGCAGGCCGGGTACGGCGCACGTCTCGTCCGGGGCCGGTGCCGCTGCACCGCCCCGGGGACGCTAGCACGGGGGCCTTGGCGGCGGCTTCAGTGGTCCGGAGAAGCGAGGTCTCGGGCGAGTTGGACGAAGTCGGTCCAGGCGGTCGGGTTGAAGGCGAGCTGGGGCCCGGTCTTGTCCTTGGAGTCGCGGACATGAACGGTGCCCGGAGTGGAAGCGACCTCGACGCAGGCGCCGCCTTCGGTTCCGCTGTGGCTGGACTTGAACCAGGCCGGTTCAGTGCTCATAGTTCCTCCGCGAGCTCGCCGATGAAGTCGACCCAGGCCTCGGCCGTGAAGGTGAGCTGAGGGCCGGTCTTGTCCTTGGAGTCCCGGATGCGGACGGTGCCCGGGGTGACCGCGATCTCGACGCAGGCGCCGCCCTCGGTGTTGCTGTGGCTGGACTTGAACCAGGTCAACGCATCGTTCATAGCTCCTCCAGCGACTCACTGATCAGCTTGGCCGAGGCCTCGGGACTGAGCGCCTGCCGGAGGATCATTTCATGGCGATGACTGAGGATGCTCACCCTGGCCGGGTCTGCGTGGAGCATGCCCATCGCCTGGCCTTCCTCATACGCGAGTCGTTGATGTTCGACGGTTTCCAGAAGGATGAACTGCCCGTTCAGACCAGGGTGGATCCCCCGGGACGGAACCACTTGAACCGTGATGTGGCGTGCCTCGGCGACCGTCAGAACGTGGCGCAACTGGCGGTGGTGGGCTTCGATGGTCGTGAGCGGCCGTCGTAGGACCCCCTCCTCGATGAGGAAGTTGAAGGCCTTGGTCTGCACCTTCAGCATTTCCTGGCGCTCCAACCTCGCTGCGACCCGCGTTTCGACCGTCTCGTCATCGAGTGGCGGCCAGTGGGATTCGAGGAGCGTTCTCACGGTCTCTTCGGTCTGCAGCAGACCCGGAAAGAAGTGGTTCTCGTACCAGTTGAGTGCCACCGCCTCGGCTTCGTACTTCATGTAGTCCTCGGCGGAGGACGGATATTTCTCGGGCTTCAGGAACTGCGCCCCCGCCACCAGGATCCCCTTCGCGTCGCACATGTCGTCCGCCACCTGCAGCAGGTGCATCGAGGGCTTGCGCCGCCCCGCCTCCATCGACCGCAGGCTCTCGATGCCGTACCCGGCCTCGGTGGCCAGGTGCTCGCGGCTGACACCCGCGCGGGTCCGCCACAGCTTGATCTGGTTGCCGCAGTACTTCCACGACATCGGCGGCGGCGCGGCGGACGAGGACGTGCTCATGGGGTACCTCCAGGCCGATCGGTGCGAAGTTCGACGCTAGACGCCTGATGGCCTGGAGGTATGCGAATCAGCCCGAAACCATCCCCTCGGGTGACCCGAGCAGGTGCGCGAGCCCGTCGGCCAGGCCGCCGCGCCAGCAGGCGTAGTCGTGGCCGCCGTTGAACTCGCGGTAGGCGAGGTCGTAGCCGCGGGCCGTGAGGACGTCGCGCAGGTGGCGGTTCTGGGCGAGGAGCATCCACTCCTGGAGCCCGACCTCGATCCAGAAGCGGGCCTGCCGTCGTTCCTCGGCGGCGAGGCGCCGGGTCAGCCATTCGCTGCCCGCGTCGAACTCGGTCTCGTCGGGCCACCAGAAGGAGCCGGACTGGGAGAGCGCGTTGCCGAAGCGTTCCGGGCGGCGGTAGGCGGCGTAGGCGGCGGTGAGGCCGCCCGCGCTCTGGCCCGCGATCACGGTGGCGGTCGGGTCGCCGCTCGCGCCGAACTCCTTTGTGGCCCAGGGCAGCAGGCGGTCGGCGAGGAGGTCGATGAAGGCCGGGTTGCAGCTCAGGTCGTCCGGGCGCTTCGGCCCCATGGTGTGCACCAGCAGGGTGACGGTGGGCGGGATGGCGCCGTCGGCCGTCAGGTTGTCGAGGGTGTCGCCGGCGGAGAGCACCTCGCCCCACATCTCGCCGTCCAGCAGCACCGCGACCGGGTACGGGCCACCGTCCGGCCGGTGTCCGGCGGGGAGGTGGACGTCGACCCGCCGGCCGGCCACCGTGTGGGCGAGCGTCCGTCCGCGCGGCACGCCGTCGCGCCGCGCCACGTACGGTTGTGCGGGGGCGGCGGGCAGACTGAGCACCGAGGCGGGGTGGCGGCCGTCGCGGGCGGGCAGCCGGGGCTCGGTGTCGTACGGGTCGGGGCGGGCCTGGTCGAGGACGCGCAGCCAGTCGGGCCGGGCGGTGCCGGGGGCCTCGCCGCGGAACGGGTACAGCTGGTACGAGGCGCGGTGGTCGGCGCGCAGCCGGTAGGTGATCGACCATGCCCCATCGTCCTGGCGCTGCATCAGATGCGGTGTCAGGTCCCCGGCATGGCGGTCCTTGTCGGTGACGGTGTGCAGCAGCGCGAGCACGCCGTCGCAGTCGCCGTCGTGATGGGTGAAGGTGACCAGGCGGTAGGCGGGATCGTCGGGGCAGAGGGCGACGAGCGGGGTTTCCACAGCAGTGACTCCAAAAGGCTTAGGCGGGGCTGCCCTTGCGGCCGAGCAGCACCCAGAGCAGGAAGGGACCGCCGAGGACGGTGGTGACGATGCCGACGGGGATCTCCACTCCGGCGAACAGAACCCGGCCCAGTGTGTCGGCGAGCACGACGAGCAGGGCGCCGGTCAGGGCGGAGCCGAGCACGGGCACCCGCGCGGGCCCGGCCAGCCGTCCGGCGATCACCGGCGCGGCCAGGGCCACGAAGCCGACCGGCCCGCAGACGCCGACCGCCAGCCCGGCCAGGGCGACGGCCAGCAGCAGGCAGGCGAGCCGGACCCGGCCCGGGTCGACGCCGAGTGCGGAGGCGACGCTGTCGTCGAAGCGCAGCACCGCCAGCCGCCGGGCCACCGCCAGCGCGATCGGCACCAGTGCCGCCAGTCCGATCAGGACGGGCGTGGCGACGGCGAGGTCGCGTCCGTTGAGGCTGCCGTTGGTCCAGATGTACAGCGATCCGGCCGAGTTGAGGGAGCGCCGGGCCATCGCGACCTGGATGACGGCCGAGGCGAGCGCCGACATGGCGAGCCCGACCACCAGGACCCGGTAGCCGCGCGCGCCGAGTCCGCCGGAGGCCAGGGTGACGACCAGGACGGCGACCAGCGCGCCGAGCGGTCCGGCCCACCAGGCGCCGAAGGTGCCCGCGGTGCTGGCGGAGATGAGTACGGCGGCGGTCGCGCCGTCGTTGACGCCGAGGAGTTCGGGGGTGGCCAGGCGGTTGCGGGCGAGGGTCTGGGTGAGGCAGCCGGCCAGGCCGAGGGCGGCGCCGGCGGCGAGTCCGGCGACGATCCGGCCGAGTCGGAACTTCTGTACCAGCAGGACGTCCAGCCGGTCGCCGTAGCCGAACACGGCCTGGAAGGTGCGGGCGAGGTCGAGTTCGCTCTGTCCGGCGTGCGCCGAGACGACGACGGCGGCCAGCAGGGCGGCGGCCAGGCCGAGCGAGGCCAGCAGTGCCCGGCGCGGCAGCAGCAGCGACCATGTGCCGTGCCGCAGGGTCAAGTCCGGCTTGGGCGGCGCCGGTTCGCCGCGTCGCGCGGCCGGCGTGGACTCGGCGGGGTCGGCCATGGCCAGGGCGGTGGAGTGCCGGGAGCGGACGATCGCGATCAGGGCCGGGGCGCCGATCAGCGCGACGATCACCGACACCGGCGCCTCGAAGGGCCGGGCCACCACCCGGGCGAGCACGTCCGCGCCGGTCAGCACGGTGGCGCCGAACAGCGCGGCGAGCAGGGTGAGTCGGCCGATCCGGGGGCCGGCGACGGTGCGGGCGAGGAAGCCGGAGAGCAGCCCGAGGAAGGCGATCGGCCCGGCCAGCGCGACCGCCGAGGCGGTCAGCAGGGTGACGGCGACGGCGACGGCGGCCCGGGTGGCGCCGGGTCGGTGGCCGAGGCCGCGGGCGAGGTCGTCGCCGAGGGCGAGCGCGGTCAGCGGACGGGTGGTGAGGGCGGCGAGCAGGAATCCGGCGCCGAGCACCGGGGCGAGCTGGCGCAGGGTCGTCCAGCCTTCCACCCCGGCCAGCGAGCCGAGCACCCACACCCGGTACCGCTCGTACGCCTCGGGGGAGTTGACGATCAGCACGTCGGTGAGCCCGCGGAAGATCGCCGCGACGGCGGAGCCGGCGAGCACCAGCCGCATCGGCGATCCGCCGCCCCGGCTGCTGGCGACCAGCAGCACCACGGTGCTGGCGAGCACCGCGCCGCCGAAGGCGAAGGCGAGGTAGCCGAAGGAGGTCTGCACGCCGAGCACGGCGATGCCGAGCACGACGCCCAGCGAGGCGCCGGCGTTGACGCCGAGCAGGCCGGTCTCGGCCAGCGGGTTGCGGGTGACGGACTGCAGTTGCGCCCCGGCGACGCCGAGCGCGGCGCCGACCAGCAGGGCGGTGAGGGTGCGCGGCAGCCGCAGGTCGCCGACGACGAGGGCGAGCCGGCCGTCGGCGCGGGCGCCGTCGTGGTTCAGCAGGTAGTCCAGCACCCGCCCGGGGCCGACCTCGCCGGCGCCGACCGACAGCGAGAGCGCGGCCAGGGCGAGCAGGAGGACCACCGCCGCCGTGACGGCCGGCCAGGTGGGGCGGGCACCCTCGGGCCGACGGCTCCGCCGGCCCGGTGGCGGCGAATCCGGCGCGGTGGCGGGGGGCGCCGCGCGGACGCCGGCTTGCGAGAATGTCATAAGGTAAGGCTAACCTAATGGCCGAGTCCGTCCCGTGGGGCACCCCCGTCCCGTCGAACTTCTCGGACGCCGCTCAACTTCCGTACCACCGTTGCCCGGAGGCACCCATGCCGTTCGCCCGTCGCCCGCTCAGCCCCGTCCGCCGCCGTGCGGCCCAGGCGCTGGCCGTCTCCGGGGCGGCCGCGCTCCTGCTCACCGGCTGCGGCTCCTCCGGCTCGTCCTCCTCGTCCTCGGGCTCCTCCACGGCCGCCTCCCCGGCGGCGGACGCGGCGGGCGGCGGCAAGCGGACCGTCAAGGACGCCACCGGCAAGGCCGTCGAGGTCCCCGCCGAGCCCAAGCGGATCGTCACCCTCACCCAGGAGGACCTGGACGCGGTGCTCGCCCTGGGCGTCAAGCCGGTCGGCATCACCAACGGCCAGGGGCTGGCCGAGCCGCCCGCGTACCTCAAGGACAAGGTGCAGGGCGTCCCGGTGGTCGGGAACCTGCTCCAGCCCGTGATGGACAAGGTGATCGCCGCCAAGCCCGACCTGATCCTGGCCGGCGACATGCAGGACGAGCAGGTGCTCAAGCAGCTGCGCGAGATCACCCCCGCCACGCTGGTCACCATGGCGCCCACCGACGACTGGAAGCTCGCCTTCCGCGGCATCGGCAACGCCGTCAACAAGCTCGACCAGGCCAACAAGGTGATCGGCGACTACGACGCCAAGGCCGCCAAGGCGGGCGCCGAGCTCACCAGGAACAAGGGCGCCGCCGTCTCCATCGTGCGATGGAACCCCACCGGCCCGAGCTGGATGGAGAAGAAGCAGTTCGCCGGCGGCGTCGCCCTGGACATGGGCCTGACCCGCCCGGCCGCGCAGGACAAGGACGGCAACGCGCACAGCCCGGCGCTCAGCCTGGAGAAGCTCAACGAGATCGACGGCGACTGGCTGTTCCTGTCCACCCTGACCGACGACGGCAAGGCCGCGCTCAAGGACGTCCAGTCCAAGCCCGCCTACCAGGAGCTGGGCGCGGTGAAGAACAACCACGCCGTCACCGTGGACGGCTCGGTCTGGTCCACCCGGGGCGGCCCGCTCGCCGCCGACGTGGTCATCGGCGACTTCGCCAAGGCGCTCGGCGGCAACTGAGCGTACGTCGAACCAGGGGGAGCTGCCATGGAGTTGACCATCCAAGGGCTCAGCGCAGGCTACGGGCCGGGGCGCCCGGTGCTCGGCGGCGTCGACCTCACCGTGCCGGCCGGACAGGTGGTGGCGGTGGTCGGCCCGAACGGCTGCGGGAAGTCCACCCTGCTGCGGTCCGTCGCGAGGCTGCACCGCCCGGACAGTGGGCGGGTCCTGGTCGGCGGCGAGGACGTGTGGCGGCTGCGCCCGCGCCAGGCCGCCCACCGGGTCGCGCTGCTGCCGCAGAGCCCGCAGGCCCCGGAGGCGGTCACCGTCGCCGGGCTGGTCCGCTACGGCCGCCATCCGCACCAGGGGCTGTTCCGCCAGTGGTCGGCGGAGGACGAGCGGCTGACCGCCGAGGCCCTGCGCGCCACCGGCGTGGAGGACCTCGCCGACCGTCGCCTCGACCGGCTCTCCGGTGGCCAGCGCCAGCGCTGCTGGCTCGCCATGGTGCTCGCCCAGGACACCCCGGTGGTCCTGCTCGACGAGCCGACCAGCGCGCTCGACCTCGGGCACGCGGTGGAGGTGCTGGAGCTGGTCCGCCGGGTCGCGGCGGGCGGGCGGACGGTGGTCATGGTGCTGCACGACCTCGCGGCGGCCGCCCGCTACGCGGACCTGCTGGTCGCGCTGCGGGACGGTGCGGTGGTGGCCTGCGGGCCGCCGCGCGAGGTGGTGGACGCGCCGCTGGTGCGGGCGCTGTACGACATCGACAGCCATGTGCTGGCGGCGCCGGGCGACGGTGCGCCGGTGATCGTGCCCCGGGCGCCGTCGGTCTGACGGGGCGGAGGGACGGAGGGACGGACAGGGCGGAGGGACGGGCGGGGCGGCTGCTTTCGGGCGGCCGCCCCGCTTTTTTCGCCTCCTCGATCACTCGTTCGAGTGGTTTGAACTTTGCATGTCACGGCCCGAGTTCACCCCGCCCGTCGCGTTGTCAGTGGGCCTCGCTACGTTCCTCGCATCGCTGGTCAGCAGGCGATCGACAAGTGTTTCCCGGTGGGAGGAGTACGGCCGTGGCATGGGTGGAGACGGACGCGGGAGGGTACCGCGTCGCGCTCGACGGGGAGGGCAGGGTGGCGTGCCGCAACGCGGCGGGGCGCGACCTCAAGTCCCTGCCGGCGAAGCTCGGTGACGACCGCGTGGTCATCCAGCTCAAGCAGCTCGCCGAGTGGCTGGCCGCGCACGAGCGCGGCTGCCTGGAGGACGTCGAGCGCTGGATGGTCCGCTCGCTGCCGGTGCCCGCCGCCGTGCTCACCGCCGTGTGGCCGGACGAGGCCTGGCAGGGCGTCCTGAAGGACCTCGTGGTCACCACCACGGACGGCTCCGTGGCCGGCTTCCTGCGCGGCGTCGACGCCGAGCGCGGCCTCGGCCTGGTCGACCTGGACGGGGACACCGTGCGCCTCACCGACGGCGAGGTGCTGATACCGCACCCCGTCCTGCTCCAGGACCTCGACGAGCTGCGCGAGTTCGCCGTCGAACTCGGCGTCTCCCAGCGTGTCCAGCAGCTCTACCGCGAGGTCTGGCACCGGCCCGCGGAGCTGCCGGCGGGCACCGAGGTCACCACCTACGCCGGTGGCCGCTACCGGGAGCTGCGCGAGCTGGTCGGGCGCTGCAACCGGCTCGGCTGCCGGGTCCGCGGCGGCTCCGCCGTCCAGCCGGTCACCGAGGGCGGGCGCACCGTCGAGGCCCGGGTCTGGGTCGGCGACTACTACGAGTACGACGCGTGCGAGACCGGCGCGCTCAGCTGGGCCGGCCCCGACGGCCGTGCCCTGCCGCTCACCGAGGTCGGACCGGTCGCCTGGTCCGAGGGCATGCGGATGGCCGCCGCCCTGTACGCCGGCCGCACGATCCAGGGGGAGGAAGCCGCATGACCGCCACCGCGCACCCGACCACCGCGCACCCGACCACCGCGACGCCCGAGGAACTGCTCGACGCCGGGGCCGTGCTCCCGCCCGGCACCCTGCCCGGGGCCGGCCGCCCCGACAGCGCCGCCGACGTCCTCACCGCCCGCGGCTACACCCACCCCGCGCTCGACGGGCGCCGGATCGTCCGGCTCGTCCCCGGGGCGCTCGGCCCGGCCGAGGACCTCGCCCTCGACTTCCTCGGCCTGGCGCCGGAGGCCGCGCCCGCCGAGGTCGGCCAGGTCCGCCAGGAGGCGCTCGGCTTCCCCGCCTGGGCCCTGGTCCACGACCCGGCCAACGGCCACCACGCGCTCGCCCTGGTCAAGGAGCTGGAGCGGCTCGCCCGCCAGGCCGCCTCCAAGCCCGGCGCCGCCAAGGACGGCTTCGACGAGCTGGCCGTCCGCCTCGGCCGGGCCGTCCCGCACTTCCTGCCCACCTTCTGCGAGGAGGTCGGCCGGATCTTCCTGCGCCACGAGAACCGGACCTACGCCGCCGCCTGGTTCGGCAAGGCCCGCGAGGCCGAGCGCACCCACGGCCTGCCGGTGGACGAGGAGCGGCTGCGCGCCGTCTTCCTGGAGTTCGCCCTGGCCGGCGCGCTCACCGTCAAGTCCCTGCGCCAGTACGTCAAGGAACTCGCCCAGCGGCTCGACCCGCTGACCGCCTGGCAGCGCTTCCGCCAGCTGTGCACCGAGCGCTCCGCGGCCGGCATGGCCCCGTACGCCGGGGTCGCCGAGGACGCCCGCGCGCTGATCAAGGCCGCCGGGCTGGACCGCGCCGAGCACGAACGCGCGCTGCTCGCCGAGCTGCTGGACTCCCCGGCGGTCACGCGGGCGCCCGCCGCGTTCTGGAAGTCCTGGCACGGCGCGCTGGTCGAGCTCGGCCGCAGCGACGCGGCGGTCCGCGCCCGCCTGCTGGAACTGCTGCCCGACCCGTCCTCCTCCGAACCGGCCGCGCACGACACCGCCTGGCTGGCGCTGCTCGCCGAGACCGGCGCCGAGGACCTGCTCACCGGCCCCCGCCCCGAGGGCGCCGAACCGGCCGCCGCCTGGCTGCAGCGCTGGTGCAACCACCACGGCCGCGGCTGGCGCAGCCGGCCCAGCTGCCCGGACACCCTCGCGCTGGCCCGCCGGATGGTCGAGCGGCTCAAGGCCGACGCCGTCCCGGTGGACCTCCACACCGGCATCCGCGCCAGCCGGACCAGGATCGACCTGCTGGACCTGCTGCTCACCGCGGGCGTGCCGGTGGCCGGTCCGCCGGACGGCCTCGGCATCGAGCTGCACGACTGGGTCTCGGAGTGCGGCCCCGACAGTCCCTCCCTCGCCGCCGTCGGCGCCGACGAGCGCTACCGGCCGCTGCTGCGCCGAGCCGCCCCGGCCGCCTGGAAGACGGCCGCCGAGCGCGAGGTGCCCGCCCTGCCGCTGCTGAACGAGCTGTTCGCCGAGTGGGCCGAGGAGCGCTCCGAGGAGCTGTTCGCCGCCCGCGGCCTGGCCGCCGCCGCCGACCTGGTCCGCGCGTTCGCCCAGCACCGCACCGCCGTCCGGACGGTCGCGCCGGCCGTCGCCGACCGGGTCGCCGCCCTCGACGTCGCCGCGCTGCTCACCGACGCCCTCCGGGCCGGCATCCTGGACGAACTCGGCTGGCCCGCCCTGGAGGAGGCACTCGGCAAGATCGCCGACCCGCCCGCCGACGACGCCCCGCAGCACCCCGTCCCCAGCCTGGGCGGCGCGGGCCTGAGCGGCCTGGTCGTCGAGGACGCCTGGCCGCACCTGATCCTCGCCCGCCTCGACCGGGCCGTCGTCGTCGGCCCGGAGGGCATCGTGCTGGAGCACACCCTCCGGCTGCCCGAGGAGCTGCACCAGCGCAACCGGATCCGGCTGCGCCTGGTCGACGGCGAACTGCTGGTCGTCTGGTCCCACGAGGGCAAGCAGCTCGCCTACTGGTCGAGCCGCCCGGACGAGCGGTTCGAGCTGGAGGGCGAGACCATCGCCGGCTACTACTACGGCGACCGCCAGCCCGAGCTGCCCTCGCTCCAGCTGCCCGGTGGCGGCCGCACCACCGGCGAGCGCCCGCTGCACGCCGGCGACACCCGGATGCCCGACGAGCACCCCGTCCTCGGCGACGGCACCGGCTACTGGACGGTGCGCCACGCCTCCGACGGCGAGGCCGTCCTGCGCGAACTCGACCCGGCCACCGGCGCCCTGGGCCGCGCCGCCGAACCGCCGGTGATCGCCGCCACCGCCCAGGCCGGCCGGCTCGTCCGGAAGAGCACCTGGCTGCTGCCGCTGCAGCCCGGCCTGGAGCGGACCCCGCTCGGCACCGACGGCACCGTGCTCGGCAGCTGGGCCAGGGTCGAGCCCCACAAGGCCGTCACCACCTTCACGGCCGACGGGCAGCGCATCGTGCTGCCGCTGACCGGATACCGGTCGGACACCGTCCCGGTCGGCCGGCTCGCCCTGCCGGGCGCGGCCGCCCCGGTGGTCAGCCACACCTCCGGCGAGCACGTCTCGCTCAACCTGCCCGACCTCACCGGCCGCGCCGACCGCACCGTCGACCTGCACCCCTGCCGCGCCGGTGAGCTCTCCGCCGCCGGCACCCCGCTCGTTCCGCCGTTCCCGCACTGGCACGCCCTGCGCCCGCGTGACGAGGCCGGCTCCACGGTGCTGCGCGGCGTCTCCTCCGAGCAGGCCGCCCGGCTGATCGACGCCGCCTGGCCGACCGACACCGAGCCGGTCCCCGAGGACGAGCAGTGCTGGCTCACCGTCCAGGGCGTGCGCCGTCCGCTCGCCCGGCGCACCCCGCGCACCCTGCCCGTCCCGGAGGTCGGCGCGATCCTGCCCGGCATCGCGGACCAGCGGCTGCTGGCCGGCGTCGCCGGCCTCGCCCGCCTCGCCGCCGACCTGCTGGACCGGATCGCCCGGTTCGCCCCGCAGCCGGAGGCCGAGCGCCCGAGCACGAAGCAGAACACCGAATGGCAGCCCGAGCACGGGCGCGACCACGAACTGCGCGACGCCGTGCGCGCCGTGCTGCCCGAGATCGGTGGCTTCGGCAACAACTGGGGATCCGCCGCGCACTGGTGGGTGCTCAACAACCTGCGTGCCGTCACCGGGGTGCTGGCCGCCCCGCCCGCCGCCGACGGCGAGGGCTGGAGCAGCCCCGCCACCCTCAGCCTGCGCAACGGCGACGTCAGCCACGGCTGGCTGCACCTGCTCGGCCGGGTCCACGCGCTGGCCCACGCGGTGGCCTCGCCGTTCACCGAGCCCGCCCACCGCTCCTCGCTGGTCCTGCTGCTCGGCGAGCTGACCAAGGGCCCGCTGGCCGACCGTGGCACCACCCTGCGCGAGATCGTCCTCGCCGAACAGGTGCCGACGGCCGTGAACGCCACCGGCGGCCGGCCGGTCGCCCAGCGCCAGGGCGAGGTGCTGCGGCACGGCGGGCGCACCGTCGTCATCCTCGGCCACCAGCGGCAGTACGCCGACGGCATCGTGCACTGGCTCGCCGTCGACCACGACCCGAGCGGGGAGTTCGGGCCCGTCGCGCACTTCACCACGGTCGAGGAGCGCGACACCGGGGAACTGGTCGACGCCGCCTGGGTCGCCGAGTTCTCGAAGGTCGCCGCGCTGCGCTGCGCCGTCCCCTGGGACGCGGCCAGGGCCGAGGCGTTCAGCGAGCTCACCGGCATCGGCACCGCCCGCTCCGCCCTGCTGCTCAGCCCGCCGTCCGGCCTGCTGTACTGGAACGACATCGCCGTGCCCGCCGAACTCGCGCTCAAGGCCGCCGATTTCAAGGCCGCCCGGACATGGCTGCGCGGACACGACCACACCGGCCTCGCCGCCGTCTGGGGCGCCCTGCTGCCCGCGGACCCGAAGACCCTGTGGACCGACGGCCCCGACCTCGCCGCCGGGGCCGAGGAGTGGATCCGGCGCTTCGGACGCCTCGTCACCCTCCCCGAGGAGGCGTTGGCCACCGTCCAGGGCGTGTCCATCGACACCGTCGAGGCCGTGCTCAACCTCTCCAGCACCCCGTGGCTGACCCGCCGCACCCCCTTCCGGGTCGTCAGCCAGGACGGCTCCGGCCCCCGGCTGGTCCCCGAGGACGGCTCCGCCGTGCCGGACGTCGGCGCACTCGCCTCCACCGTCGCCGCACTGCGCTGGCTCGCCTACCACCTGCCCGCCGACAGCCCGCTGCGCCCGCTGCTGCCCGCCGCCGCCACCGCGCTGCGCGAGCGCCTGGCCGACCCGGAGCTGCTGCTCGACCTCCACGTGACCAGCACCGTCAAGGGCAAGCCGCTGGCCGCCGTCCTGCGCACCCACTTCGGCCTGCCCGCCGAGGGCGGCACCGACCCGGACGGCATGGTCCGCTGCGGCCCGGCGCTCGTCCTGATGCCCCACCACGAGAAGTACGAGCGGATCTGGCTGCGCCCGGCCGCCCTCACCGGCCCCGACGACCCACTGCTCGAACTGATCGGCGGGCTCGCCGACAGCCACTGGTACCGCACCGAGCGGTCGGCCGTCGAAGCCGTGCTCCGGGGCGAGCCGGAGCAGCTGGTCGCCACCGCCACCGCTGCTGCTGCCGCCACCACCACCGTCCCGGCCCCCGGCGAGGGCCCCGCCTGGCTGCAGAACCCGCAGCTGTCCGTCCCCGCACTGGTCGCCGAGGTGTCCCGCACCCACGACCTGGGCGAGGACGCCGCCACGCTCTACCTCCAACTGCTCGCCCTGCCCGACCCGACCGACCGCAACACCGCCCGCTGGACGGGCTGGAAGCCCGCCCGGCTGAAGAAGGCCCGCGCCGAACTCGCCGCCACCGGCCTGGTGCTGGAGGCCAAGCGGGCCCGGGCCGGCCGCGGCCTCTTCCTGCCCGGCGGCTGGCTGGAGGCCAAGGCGCCGGCGCTGCCGGCCGAGACCTGGAAGGCCGCCCTGTACGAACTGCACACCCACCGGCCCGCGCTGGTCCCCCTGCCCGTCCCCGAGCTGTTCGCCCGGGCCTGGCAGCGGACCGTCGACGGCGACGCCCCCGGTTACGAAGAGCTCCAGACCAGCAAGCGCAGGAAGGCCCGCCGATGACCGCCACCGAGACCACCCCCGGCGCGACCGCCACCGTCGCCGCCGCGGACCGGCAGACCGTCCCGCCCGAGGAGAAGTACGCCGCCGAACTGGAGTTCCTGGCCGCCCACGACAGCGGCCCGCGCCCGCCCGGCTGGCGGCTGACCCCGCGCGCCGTGGTCACCTTCGTGAGGGGCAGCGGCGGCGAGAAGCTCAAGGCCGGGCGCAAGGGCCTGGTCATCGAGCCGAAGTTCGTCGGCGAGCGCGCCCTGGTCGAGCGCTGCGTCGTCACCCTCGCCGGGGAGCGCGGCCTGCTGCTCGTCGGCGAGCCCGGCACCGCCAAGTCCATGCTCTCCGAGCTGCTCGCCGCCGCCGTCTGCGGCACCAGCGCGCTCACCGTCCAGGGCACCGCCGGCACCACCGAGGACCAGCTCAAGTACGGCTGGAACTACGCCCTGCTGCTCGCCAAGGGGCCCAGCCGCGAGGCCCTCGTCCCCTCGCCGGTGCTCACCGCGATGACCGCCGGCGCGGTCGCCCGGGTCGAGGAGGTCACCCGCTGCCTGCCCGAGGTGCAGGACGCCCTGGTCTCGCTGCTCTCGGAACGGCGCATCGCCGTCCCCGAACTGGCCGGCACCCCGGACGGGCAGCTGCACGCCGCGGCCGGCTTCACCCTGATCGCCACCGCCAACCTGCGGGACAAGGGCGTCAGCGAGATGTCCGCGGCGCTCAAGCGGCGCTTCAACTTCGAGACGGTCGGCCCGATCGGCAGCCTCGCCGCCGAGGTCGACCTGGTCCGCCGCCAGTCCACCACCGCCGTGGCCCGGGCCGGCGCCGCCTACGCCGTGGACGACGCCGTCCTGGAGGCCCTGGTCACCGCGTTCCGCGACCTGCGCACCGGCCGCTCCACCGAGGGCTGGGACGTCGAACGCCCGTCCACCGTGATGAGCACCGCCGAGGCGGTCTCCGTCGCCACCTCGCTCGGGGTCAGCGCCGCCTACCTGCCCGACGGCGGGGACCTGCTCGGCCGGCTGCCCGGCCAGCTCCTCGGTGTGGTCCGCAAGGACGAGCCGGCCGACGCGGCCCGGCTGCTCGGCTACTGGGACGGCCCGGTCCGCCGCCGCGCCGAACAGGGCGCCGCCACCTGGCGCACCCTGTGGGACCTCCGCTCGGCACTGGAGGCCTGATCCGATGAGCAGCGCGGAGATCCCCCGCCCGGACGACGCGGACCGGACGGTCCGGGCCGAGGCCGACCGGCTGGCCGCCTCCGGCACCGGCCGCCCCGGGCCCCACCTGATCGGCGTGCGCCACCACGCGCCGTCCCTCAGCGCGGTCGTCCCCGCGCTGCTCGACGCCGCCCGGCCGGACGCCGTCCTGGTCGAGCTGCCCGCCGAGTTCCAGCCCTGGCTCGGCCGGCTCGCCGACGAGGCCACCCTGGCCCCGGTCGCCCTCGCGGCGGCCCCGGCCGGGCCCGACGAGGCGGCCGGGCCCGCCTTCTACCCGTTCGCCGACTTCTCCCCGGAACTCGCCGCCCTGCGCTGGGCCCGGCGCAACGGGGTGGAGGCCATCGCCTGCGACCTCCCGCTCGCCCACCGCGCCGCCGCGCGGGGCGGCGAGCGCGCCGTGGAGCGGACTGGGGAGCGGGCGGGGGAGTCGAGGCGCACCGACGGAGGCCCGGAAGCACCCGGCGTCGCCGACGCGCTGCGCCACCGCCTCACCGGCCGGGACGCCGACGAGGACCTGTGGGACCGTCTGGTCGAGACGGCCGCCCCGGGTTCCTCCCCGGAAGCCGTCCGGCGCGCCGCCCTGCTGGTCGGCTGGGCGCTGCGCCGGGACGCCGAGCGCGGCCCCGGCGTCGACCCGTACGACCTGCGCCGCGAGGCCTGGATGAGGGCCCGCATCCAGGACGCCTCGGCCGGCGGGCGCCGGGTCGCCGCCGTGATCGGCGCCTTCCACGCCCCCGCCCTGCTGGACGGCCCCCTCGCCGCCGAGGAGCCGCCGCACCCGGACGACCCCGGGCACGTCCTGTCCCTGATCCCGTACACCTACCCGCTGCTCGACGCCCGCTCCGGCTACCCGGCGGGCATCCGCGACCCGGAGTGGCAGCACACCGTCCTGGACGCCGGCGGCGACCCGGAACGCCTCGCCGAGGCGCTCACCACCACCGCCGTCCGGATCTGCGCCGCCCTGCGCAGCCAGGACCACCCCAGCGGCCCGGCCGACGCCCGCGAGATCGTCCGCCTGGCCGGCGACCTCGCCCGGCTGCGCGGCCACGCCGCCCCCGGCCGCGGCGAACTCGTCGAAGCGGTGCAGACCGTCCTCGCCCAGGGCGAACCCCTGGGCCGCGGCCGGGCCGTCGCCCGCGCCCTCGAACAGGTGCTGGTCGGCACCCGCACCGGCCGCCCCACCCCCGCCGCCCCGCGCAGCGGACTCGCCCCCGCCGTCGAGACGCTCCTCGCCGGCCTCGGCCTGCCAGGCCCCGCCGACCCCGGCCCGCGGGACCTGCGCCTCGACCCGCTGCGCAGTGACCTCGACCGCCGCCGCGAGATCCTCCTGCACCGGCTCACCGTCTGCGAGGTCCCCTACGCCGAGCCCGTCGCCACCACCGGCGCCGGCGGCACCGAAACCCTCGGCACCCGCTGGCGCCTGCACTGGACGCCCGCCAGCGCCGCCATGCTCACCGTCGCCGGCACCCGCGGCGTCACCCCCGCGCAGGCCGCCGAGGGCGCCCTGCGCGCCGGCCTCACCGACCAGCCGACCCCGCGCGAGATCATCGACGGCCTCACCGCCGCCGCCTCCTGCGCCCTCCCCGCCCTCGCCGAGACCCGCCTCGCCCAACTCACCACCGTCCTCCCCACCTCCGCCACGCTGCCCGACCTCCTCGACGCCCTGGCGCTCGTCGACCGGCTGACCGCGGGCCACTTCCCCGGCTACGCCCCGGTCGGAGGGGAGGCCTCCGCCCCCGCCTCCGCCGTTCCGGCGGGTCGGCCCGTGCTCGCCGCGGCCGGGGAGGTGCTCACCATTGCCGCCGTGCGGCAACTGGAGGGCGTGGGCGGGTCGGACGATCCGCAGGACGCGCGGGCGCTGGTCGAGCTGGTGCGGCGGGCGGACCGGCTCGGCGGAGTGCGGCTGGCGTACACGCTGGCCGAACTCGCCGAGCGGGGGAGCCCGTTGGTACGGGGCGCGGCCGGTGCGGTCCGGGTGCTGCTCGGGCAGGAGCCGGCCGAGGTGCTGGGCGGCCGGGCCGCCTCCTGGGTGGACGGTGCGGCCGGTCCGAAGACGCGACAGGCGCTCGGGCGGGCGCTGGTCGGTCTGCTGACGGCGGCGGAGGGGCTGTTCGACTCCGCGCCGCAGGCACTGGAGCCGGTGCTGGAGCGGGTCACCTCGCTGCCCGACGACGCCTTCCTGGACCGGTTGCCCGCCCTGCGCGGCGGGTTCGACACGCTCAGTCCGGCCGCCCGCGACCGGCTGCTGGCCCTGGTCGAGGAGAGCCTGGGCGCCCGGCTCGCCGCGCTGCCCGAGGAGGCCGGCCCGGCCGTGCTCGCCGGCTGGGTGCGGGCGGACCTCGCGGCACGGGCGGCCCTCGCCCGCCGCGGCCTCCTGCCCCCGGCGGTCGCGCCGCTGGCCACGGCCTCGGAGCGGCCTCCCACCCGGCTCCCCGCCACGACCGCCCCAACCGCCCCAACCGCCACGATTTCCGCGACCGCCGCGACCGCCGCGACCGTTACAACCACAACCACCGCGCCCCGCACCCTCGCCCCCGCCGAGCGCTGGCGGCTGCTCCTCGGCCGCCCCGGCGACGGCGGCCTGACCGGTCGCGGTGCCCGACTCGCCACGGCCCTGGACGAGTTGTACGGCACCGGCCACGGCGAGGGCTCCGGCCCGGGCCTGGACAGCCGGGGCGGCAGGGGAGGCCGCGAGGCCCCGTACCCCGGCGTGCGGGAGTGGGCCGAGGAGCTGGAGTCGCTGTTCGGCCCCGGCGTGCGCGAGGAGGTGCTGGCCGCCGCTGTCGCCCAGGGCCGTACCGACGTCCTGGAGACGATCGACCCCGGCGCCGTCCGCCCGTCCGTCGAGCTGCTGCGCACCGTGCTGGACCACGCGGGCGGTCTGCCCGAGGCCCGGGTGGCCCGGCTGCGCCCGCTGGTGCGGCGGCTGGTGGACGAGCTGAACCGGGAGCTGGCCACCAGGCTGCGCCCGGCACTGACCGGGATCGCCGTGCCGCGCCCGTCCCGCCGCCCGGGCGGCGGGCTGGACCTGGACCGGACCATCCGGGCCAACCTCGCCACCGTCCGGCCCGGGCCGGACGGCGGCACCCTGATCGTGCCCGAGCGCCCGGTCTTCCGGACCAGGGCTCGGCAGGCCAACGACTGGCGGCTGATCCTGGTCGTGGACGTCTCCGGGTCGATGGAGGCCTCCACGGTGTGGGCCGCGCTGACGGCCTCGATCCTGGCCGGGGTGCCCTCGCTGAGCACCCACTTCGTGGCCTTCTCCACCGAGGTCCTGGACCTCACGGCACGGGTGGACGACCCGCTGAGCCTGCTGCTGGAGGTGAGGGTCGGCGGCGGCACCAGCATCGCGAGCGGGCTGCGCTACGCGCGGGAGCTGGTGACGGTGCCGTCCCGCACGCTGATCGCGGTGATCAGCGACTTCGAGGAGGGCGGGCCGATCGGCGGGCTGCTGGCCCAGACCCGGGCGCTGGTCGACTCCGACGTGCACCTGCTCGGCTGTGCGGCGCTGGACGACACCGGGACGGCCCGCTACTCGAAGGCGGTCGCGGGCCAACTGGTCGCGGCCGGGATGCCCGTGGCGGCGTTGAGCCCGCTGGAACTGGCCCGCTGGGTGGGGGAGAAGGTGCGATGAGCGTGACGGCACGGACGAGCGACTGGCCGGGCGTACGGCCCGAGGTGGTCGCCGAGGTGGTGGCCGGGCTGAGCGCCCGGCTGCAGAAGCGGCTGGACGGCGCGGCGGCGAAGCTGGCGGAGCGGCCGGTGGCCCGGGAGGGCGACGAGTGGCGGGTGGAGGTGGACGAGGAGACGCTGCTGGTGCTGCACGCCCCGGGTGGGGTGGTCGTGGTGGAGGCCGACGTCCGCTGCGGCTGTCTGCTGGCCCCGGCCTGCGTGCACCGGGCCGCCGCCGTCACCCTCTGCCCGCTCGCCGAGGCCGGGCCTGAGCCCGACCCCGAGGCCGAGGCCGAGGCCGGGCCCGAGGCCGGGCCCGGACCCGCGCCCGACGGCGGCACCGCGTCGGCGGCCGCGGAAGGCCGGGAAGGAGCCCCGGAGACGCCCGGTGCGCCGACCGACCGGACGGCCCCCGCCCCGCTCACCACCGTCGAACTCGCCGCCGTCCGCCACCTCCACGAGGCCGCGGCCGCCGTCCTGGCCGCCGGGGTGAGCGGGGCGGGCGCCGTCTCCCAGGCCGAGCTGCTGCGCGCCGCCCACCGGGCACGCCTCGCGGGCCTGCACCGCCCGGCCTCGGCGGCGGTCACCGTCGCGACGAGGGTCCGGGCGGCGCGTTCCGGCGCGCCGGACCACCGCCTGGTGGACCTGGTGGCGGGCCTGCGCGAACTGCTCGGCCTCACCGCCGCGCTGGCCGCCGGCGCCGCCCCGGTCGCCGAACTGCGCGGCACCGCGCGCCAGGCCTACCGGGAAGAGGGGGGTCTGCGGCTCTACGGCCTGTTCGCCGAGCCGGTGCTGACGGCGACGCACGCGGGCGCGGTCAGCTGGGCGGTGGATGCCAACGGGCGCCTGAGCACGATCGCCGAGGTGATGCCGCACGACGACGCGGCGGCCGCCGCCCCGCAGGCGGTCGGGGCGGGCAACCGGACGGTCCGGCTGGGTGACGCCGCGCTCAGCCACCGCGAGTTGAGCCGGGCCGGGCTGGCCGTCCAGGGCGCGACCAGGTCCACCGGCGGCCGACTGGGCGCCGGCGCCTTGGTCCGGGCGGTGCGTGCGGCGGGCACGGCGTGGACGGCGGAGCCGGCCGCCCGGCTCTGGTCCGAACCGGCTCCGGCACAGGTGGCCCGGGCGCTCGCGGCGCAGGAACGGCCGTACGAGAGCCGCCCGGCGGGGAGCGACCTGCTGTTCCTGGACGTCACCCTGCTGGGCACCGCCCCCACCGGCCCGGGCGGGACGCCGCAGCTGCTGGCGCGCTGCACGGCGGGAGACACGGCGGGGGGCGCCGCGGGCGGCCCGGCGGAGGACGGTCCGGGAGGCTCGGGCGGTCCGGTGATCGTCCTGCGCCCCGCGCACGAACACCCCGACCTGCCGTTCCGGGCGAACCTGGCGCTGCTCGCCACCGCGCCCGGCCTGCGGCTGCGGGTGATCGGCCGGCTGGAGCGCGCGGACCGTCCGGAGCTGCGCCTGCTCGCGATCGGCACGCCCCCGGGCACGCCGGACCGACTCGCCCTGCCCGCGGCCCGGGCGGGCCGGGTCAACCTCGGCCTCGAACGCCTCCAGACCGCCGACCTCGCGGGGCCCGGCCCGGTCGGTGGGCCGGCGGACGGGCCGACGGCCCCGGCGCCGTACGGCCCGCCCGTCCACGTGCTCGGGCGCCGGGTCGAGCAGACGGTCACCACCGGCCGGCACGCCCTCGTCCCGAGCGAGGCCTCGGCGGCGGCCGACCGCGCGCTGCTGCGTGCCGCCGGGCTGGCCACGGCCGCCGAGCTCCTCGACGCTCTGCGGGCCACCGCTGCCAACCGTCAGCGCGACGTCTTCGGCCGGATCGTCACGGACGACCACGAGGCCTTCGCCGCCGCCTGGCTGGCGGCGGCCTCCTACACCGAAGAGCTGGCCACGGCGCTGTGCGCGGCGGCCTGGTCCGGGGAGGAGTGAGGGGACTTCCACGGCAGGCCGGCAGGGGAGGGGCCGCCGGGGTACAAGTCGAACTATTTGCACAGACCGGTATTCCGCGCCAACTGGCATACTTGTCGTAGGAAGACAACAGGACGAGACCTCGTACCAGAGCCGGTACGAGACCTCGCACGGGGCCTCGTCCGGCTCACGGCACGAGCAGCGCGACGGAAGGGTGGGCGAGCCATGGGAATCCGCGACGATGCGGCCGAGGTCCGGGCCGGCGGCTGGCGGACGCTCGCCGCGCTGCACGGGATGATCGACACCGCACTGGAGAAGGCGCTCCAGGCCGAGTTCAAGCTCTCGGTGGTCGAGTACACGGTGCTGGACGCGCTCTCCCGCCAGGACGGCTGGCACATGCGGATGCAGCAGCTGGCCCGCGCGGCGGCGCTGAGCAGCAGCGCGACGACCCGGCTGGTGAGCCGTCTGGAGGACCGGGGCCTGCTCAGCCGCTTCCTCTGCTCGGACGACCGGCGCGGCATCTACACCGAGCTGACGGCCGAGGGCCGTGACCTGCTGACGGCCGCCCGTCCGGTGCACGACGCCGCCCTGGAGGCGACGCTGGCCGAGGCGACCGAGGTCCCCGAGCTGGCCCCGCTGGTCGGGTCGCTCGCCGAGCTCCACCCGGTCCACACCAAGGCCTGAGGCCGAGTCGGCCCGCTCAGGCTGCCGGGCCGGCGGGCCGCCGGGCCACCTGGGCCGGGGCCTCGCCGCCGTCCGGCGGCTTCGGGTCTCCTGCGCGGGAGCGGGGTGAGCCGGAGGGCGGCGGGACCACTCGGCGTCCGGTGGTGATCGTGCAGGGGTCCGATGCGCCGCGTCGTCACTGTTCGCCCCGGGGCACGTCCGGCCCGGCGTCGAGGGCCCGCCGCGGCAGGACCCGGGGCGTGCGCGGTCCCCGGTCCGGGCCATCGCCCGTGTCGTCCTTCGGGTCGGTCCCCGGGCCCGTCCCCGGGCCGTCGGCGCGGCTGACGGCGGGCAGTCCGGCCGTGTGTCCCCCCGTGGGGCTGCCCGACAGGTCGTACATGCGCGGCAGTACGGGCCGGGGCACGACCACGGCGCCGGGCAGCCCGGGGATCTCGGCGCCGACCGCCAAGCCCCCGTTGGCGGGCGGCGCATCGGCGCGGACGGCACCGGCGACACCCGCGACCCCGGCGACACCCGCGACCCCGGGGGCACCAGCAACACCGGCGACATCGCCGAGCCCTGCGCCGCCCGTGCGGGGGCCGTCCGTGGCGTAGGGGACAGGGGGAGCCCCGGGGAGGCCGAAGGGCCCCGGAGCCTGCTGGACCCCACCCAGCGGCCCGCCGAGCCCCTCTGCCGCCGCGTCCGACGGTCCCGGTCCGAGGCCGTCGGGCGCGGGACCTGAACCGGAGCCGGAACCCGGGCCGTCCTCGGCCCCCGCCTGCCCCGCCTGCCCCGCCTGCCCCGCCTGCTCCGGCTGCCCCGCCTGCTCCGGCTGCTCCGGCTGCCCCGCCTGCTCCGGCTGCTCCGGCTGCCCCGCCTGCCCCACCTGCCCCGCCTGCCCCGCCTGCCCCTCGGACACCGGAGCCCGGGTGATCCGGGCCCCCGACGGCAGTCCGGGCACCGCGGCCGGGTGTCCGGCCTGCTCCAGCAGGGCCGAGGGCACCAGCACCACCGCCCGGGTGCCGCCGTACGGGGACGGCCGCAGCGAGACCCGGACCTCGTGCCGGGAGGCGAGGCGCGCGACGACGAACAGACCGAGCCGCAGGTCGTCGCCGAGCGCGGAGACGTCCAGCTCGGGCGGGTTGGCCAGGTACGCGTTGAACCGCTGGTACTCCTGCTCGGTCATGCCGAGCCCGCGGTCCTCGACCTCGACCGCCAGGCCCTCCCCGACCTCCTGAGCCGAGACCTGCACCTGGGTGTACGGCGGGGAGAAGGTGGTGCCGTTCTCGATCAGCTCGGCGACCAGGTGGATGACGTCGGCGACGGCCTGTCCGTCGAGCGAGACGCGCGGCACGCCCTGGACGACGACCCGGGAGTAGCTCTCGGTCTCCGAGACGGCGCTGCGCAGCACGTTGACCATGGGCACGGCGTTGCGCCAGCGCCGGGCGGGCAGGGCGCCGCCGAGAATGACCAGGTTCTCGGCGTTGCGCCGCATCCGGGTGGCCAGGTGGTCGACCGCGAACAGTTCGCGCAGCAGTTCCGGGTCCTCGTGCTCGCGTTCGAGCGCGTCCAGCATGCTGATCTGCCGGTGGATCAGGATCTGGGTGCGCCGGGCGATGTTGAGGAAGACCTTCTTCGTCCCTTCGCGCCCCTGGGCCTGGTGGACGATGGCGGCGATCGCGGCCTGGCGGACGGCGGCGAGGCCCTCCGAGGTCTGCTGGACGTCGTCGCCGGCCCGCCGGGACGGTGCCCAGACGGCCGGGGCGGGCACCTGCTCCCCGGCGCGCAGCCGTCCGACCACCTCGGGGATCTCCTGCTGGGCGAGCGCGAAGGTGTCGGCCCGCAGTCCGGACAGCCGCGCGGACAGGGCCCAGGCGGTCCGGACGCCACGGACCAGGCTGATCAGCAGCACCAGGGCGACGGCCGCGCTGCCGGCCAGCAGTGCGGTGCGCTGTCCGGAGTCGCGCAGCAGGTGGACGGCGTAGCCCCAGGCGGCGGCGAGGCCCAGGCTGGGGACCAGTACGAGGGAGAGGAGCGGGCCGCGGAGCGAGCCGGACCGGCCGGCGCGGTGGCCCGTGCGGGGGGCCGGTATGCCTGGCATCTGATTCCTTGCTGCAGGGCCGATGTTCCTTGCTGCAGGGCCGAGTCGCGGGACCGGGACGCCGGTCCGGACCGGTGGGTCCGAGCGGCGGGGTCGATCCCGTACGGCGCGGCCGGGCTTCAGGGAGTCGGGGCCGGGGGTGCCGGAGCCGGTGACGTGCTGTCACTGCTCCGGCGCGGTGCAGCACGGCCGTCGACGGCACGGAACGCTATCAGCCCCGGGCGGCGTCGACGCAATATCAACTGGCCCGTCCTGATGGGCTGATGGCGTCGGAGCGGGGTTCGGGCCGGAGGGTCCGCCGGTGCATCGCCGCAGCTCGCGGCCCTCGCCCCGATGGTGCCGACGGTTCCCGGAGGGCGGGGACAACCCCCCGAGGAATTCGCCAGGAACAGGTCAAGTGCCGCTGTGGCAGGTGGGGCCTCAGCCCGCCAGTGGCATCGGCAGCACCCGTCCGCCCCTCCCCGGCGGCTTCTCCACCGAGGCCTCCCGCTGGGCGGCGAGCTCGCTCCAGGCCCAGCTGGTCAGGTCGGACAGCTCCGCCGACCACTGCTTGCCGTACGTGCCCGAGGCGAACTGCCCGAGCCGCAGCCGCTGGACGTCCGAGGTGCCGGCCGGCGGGTAGACGTGGGTGGCGTCCCGCAGGTAGCGCTCGATGCCGAACTCGGGCTGGAGGCCGCGGGCGGCGTGGATCTCCATGGCGTTGCGCGCGGAGTCCAGCGCGTACTCGGTGTTGATGAGCTTGGCGTTCATCAGCTCGGCGTCGCAGGCGCGGCCGTGGTCGAGCAGGTGGGAGGCATGGTAGGCGGCGAGCCTGGCGGTCATCAGCCGGGACTGCATCTCGCCCAGCTTGAGCATGATGTTCGGGAGTTGGCTGAGCGGCTGGCCGTACAGGACGCGTCCCCCGGCGAACCGGACGGTGTCCTCGACGATCGCGGTGTGGATGCCGAGCGCGACGGCGGCGAGGTTGATCCGGCCGTAGAGCGTGGAGGAGGAGTAGGCGACGTCCAGCCCCTGCCCCTCCCGGCCGAGCCGGTTGCCGGCCGGGACGCGGCAGTCCTCCAGGAGGATCTCGCCGAAGCTGAAGCCGTGCAGCCCGCTCTGCGACCCGGGGGAGCCGGTGCGGAACCCGGGTCGGTCGCTCTCGACCAGGAAGGCGGACAGGCCCCGGCTGCCCTGGCCGGTGCGCAGGACCACGCCGTGCACGTCCCCGATGTGGGAGTTGCCGACGAAGCACTTGCGGCCGTTGAGCACGTACTCGTCGCCGTCGCGCACCGCCGTTCCGGTCATCCCGAGCACGTGCCCGCCGGATTCCGGCTCGGTGACGGCGATGGTCGGCAGGCACTCCCCGGAGGCGAACTTCGGCAGCCACTTGCGGCGTTGGGCCTGGGAGCCGTAGTGGAGGACCTTGGCCACGCCCAGCTGGGAGGCCTGCGCGATCGAGCCGGCGGCCCCGCTGACCCGGGCCAACTCCTCGATGATCACGGTCTTGGCGACGTGCCCCAGGCCGAGGCCGCCGAACTCCCGCGGGATCGTCACGCCGATCCAGCCCTGGCGGGCGATCTGCCGGGCCAGCTCGAACTCGATCTTCCGCTCGGCCTCCATCCCGGCCACCCGCGGACGCACCTCCTTCTCCGCGAAGTCACGGACCTCGGCGCGAAGCTCCTCGTGACGGTCGTCGGTGAAGTAGTCCATCGCCATGCTCCGGTCCTCTCGGTGTGTGCGGTGCCGTGCCTCCGTTCGTGCCGTCGATGCCGCTCCGGCAACCCCGCGGGGGCGGTGGGTGTGCGGGAGTTCCGGCCGGTCGCCCCGGTGCGATCGGCGCATGCGTCACCGGGCGGTGTCCCGGTGGCGGGCATCGTCCGTGTCTTCGGCAGGGCTCATTGTTGTATGGGGTGCCGGGGCAGCCCAGAGTCGATCTTGGATTGGCGCGATTCGGCCCGTCCCCGCCCGGAGGGGTTTCGCCCCGGCCCCGGCCGGGAATCGATCTTCGCTTCCGTGACGGTCCGTCGACCGGTCGTTCACGTGCAGTTTTGACTGGCCATCGGCAAGGCTGAGGAACGGTCGATCGGGACGGTCCGGCTGTTCTGATGTCTGGTTACATGTGCGCCATGACTGATGTGATGAGCACTCAAGGCCAGTTCCCGGGTGCCTCCGGCGAGTCCGCGCGAACCCGCAGGCTGCGCGGCCTCGGGCTCAACGACCCGTCCGCGGACGAGGCCTTCGACCGCTTCGCCCACCTCGCAGCCAGTATCACGCGCGCTCCCATCGCGATGGTCAACTTCATCAATGACGAACGCCAGATGTTCCGCGGGCTCTACATTCCGCCAAGTTCGACCGATGCCAGGGCCGAGGACGGATCGTCCTGGGCGGACCGCGGCATCGCGTTCGACCTCCCCACCCGCGAGATGCCGCTGAGCCACGGCTTCTGCCCGCACGTCGTCGCCCAGCGCTCCCCCCTCGCCCTCGACGACATCCTCGCCTACCCCCGGTTCGCCGGGAACCCGGTGGTGGACGAACTCGGCGTCCGCGCCTACCTCGGCGCTCCGCTCGTCGACGACACCAACACCGTCATCGGCACCGTCTGCGTCCTCGACCGGGAACCCCGGCAGTGGGGGCGCGAGCGGCTGCGCGACATCCAGCACCTCGCCGAGGCGCTGCTCTCCGAGATCCGGCTGCGCGACAGCCTGCTCGCCCAGCGCCAGGAGATGTTCGCCGCCTTCGACGGCTCGCCGTTCCCCATCATGCTCACCGAGGGCCCGGTCCAGGAGATCCGGTACGCCAACGCCCAGCACACCGACACCTTCGGCGCGCCGACGGCCTACGGGACGATCGGCGCCGCCTACCCGCAGCTCGGCGCCGCGGGCCTCGAACAGACCGTCGTGGAGGCGTACCACACCGGTCGCACCGCCGTCCTCGACGACGTCCGGATCGACTCCGCCCGTCCCGACGCGCAGCGCGGACGGCAGGTGTTCAGCTTCACCTGCACCCCGCTGCGGGCCGCGCTCACCGGACGGATCAACGGCGTCCTCACCGTCGGCATGGACATCACCGCCCAGTCCCGCACCGAGGAGGAACTCGGCACGCTGGCCGCCCTGCTCGTCGACCGGCTCCAGCAGAGCGGCGCCTCCGTGCCCGGCCGCTCCGCCGTCGCCGGCGGGGCCGGACCCGGCCTGCCCGCCTGAACCCCGGCCGGGTGCGGACCGTCCACCACCGTGGCGGGGCGCCTCTCACCCCCGTGGAGAGGACCCCGCCACGCTGCCGTCCGGCGCCGGGAGCCCGCCGGGTGCCCGCGGGGTGACGTTCCCGTGCTTGTCCGCGTCCGCCGGGCACTGCCGGAGGCCCGCCGCCCGGGCCGAGCGGGTGAACCCTCCCCGCTCCGCCGCCCCGACCGGGCCCGTGCCCGGGGCACCGGATGGTAGGCATGGGCCGCATGGACTGGTTCGCCGCCCCCGACTACTGGCTGAGCCGGCTGCTCGTCCAACGCCTGCTCGCCGCCCTCTACCTGATCGGATTCCTGGCCGCCGCCGGGCAGTTCCGCGCGCTCATCGGCGCCGACGGGATGCTGCCGGTGCCCCGCTTCACCGCCCGGGTCCCGTTCCGCCGGTCGCCCGGCCTGTTCCACCTCCACTACAGCGACCGGTTCTTCGCCGCCGTCGCCTGGAGCGGCGCCGCGCTCGCCGCCGCCGTCGCGGCCGGGCTCGGCGACGCCGTCCCGCTCTGGGCGTCGATCCTGCTGTGGGCGGTGCTCTGGACCCTCTACCTCTCCATCGTCAACGTCGGGCAGACCTGGTACTCCTTCGGCTGGGAGTCCCTGCTGCTCGAAGCAGGCTTCCTCGCCGCCTTCCTGGGCGACGCCGACACCGCCCCGCCCACCCTGGTGCTGTGGCTGATGCGTTGGCTGGCCTTCCGGGTCGAGTTCGGCGCCGGACTGATCAAGCTGCGCGGCGACAGCTGCTGGCGCGACCTGACCTGCCTCCAGTATCACCACGAGACCCAGCCGATGCCCGGACCGCTCAGCTGGTTCTTCCACCACCTGCCCGCCCCGCTGCACCGGGTCGAGGCCGCCGTCAATCACATCGTCCAACTCGTCGTACCGGTCGGCCTGCTGTTGCCGCAGCCGGTCGCGAGCGGCGCGGCCTGCGCCGTCATCGCCACCCAGCTCTGGCTGGTGGCGTCCGGCAACTTCGCCTGGCTCAACTGGCTGACCATCGCCCTCGCCCTCGCCGCCGTCGAACCGGCCCGCCTCGGCCTGCCCGTCCACGCCCGCGCCTACCCCGGCACCCCGGTCTGGTACGAGGTGCTGGTGATCGCGCTGACCGCCGCCGTCCTGGTGCTCAGCTACTGGCCGGTGCGCAACATGATCTCCCGCGGCCAGGCCATGAACCGCTCCTTCAACCGCCTGCACCTCGTCAACACCTACGGTGCCTTCGGCAGTGTCAACCGGTTCCGCCAGGAGGTGGTGGTCGAGGGCACCGACGAGACGGTGCTCACCCCGCACACCGTCTGGCGCGAGTACGGCTTCAAGGGCAAGCCCGGCGACGTGCGCCGCCGCCCGCGCCAGTTCGCGCCCTACCACCTGCGGCTCGACTGGCTGATGTGGTTCGCCGGCATCTCCTCCGCCTACGCCCGCCCCTGGTTCCTCCCCTTCGTCGCCCGCCTGCTGTCCGGCGACCGGGCCACTCTGCGCCTGCTGCGCCACAACCCCTTCCCGGACGCCCCGCCGACCCACGTCCGGGCGACCCTCTACCTCTACCGGTTCACCGATTGGCGCGAACTGCGGGAAACCGGCGCGTGGTGGCACCGCACCGCGCTCAGCGAATACCTCGCGCCGGTCGATCTGCAGGCCCTCGGCCGGGCCGGCTACCGGCCGCCGCCCGGCCGGCCGGGCCCGGTACGGGGACGTGGCGTCCGGGAGGTGCCGATGGAGCGGTTCCGCCGGGGCTACCGTCGGGCCGAGGGCCGTCGAGAGGAGCCGCGGTGAACAGCCGTGGTGAACAGCCGCGGTGGGTTCCGCGAGGAGGAGCCGTGAGGAGGAGCCGTGAGCAGCGGAGACACCCGTCCGGACCAACGCCCGACCACCCGGGCGGACCGCCCGAGTGGCGGCCAGGCGGGCGGTATGGCACACGACACCCGCCCGTCGGGGCGGTGGGTGCGTGCAAGCCTCGAACGGGCACCCGTATTCTGGGCGTCCACAACCGGCAGCCCGCCCGCGCGCCCCCCAGCCCCGCCTCAGGGGCGACCCCGCGCAACCGGTCCGCCGCCCCCTCGCCGCCAGCCCCGCCGTCGTCGCCCAGAACCGGACCTCACATGACAGTGCTTCACTCGCGCAACGCCGACGCAGCCGACCCGGCGGACGTCGCCGACGCCGCAGACGTCAAGGACCCCCAGGACGCCGCCGCGGAGCCCGACCTCCGCGAGGACCTCGGCCGCTACGCCGAGCTCGGGGCCTTCACGCTCACCGCCGAGACCCACGCCTGGTACGCGGCCGTCGACACCGTCGCCACCCCCGAGGACGCCCGCGCCGCCTCCACGGCCCTCGCCGAACTGCGCGGCAGCGACCTCCAGCAGACCTGGGAGGCCGTCACCGCCCTCGCCGCCGACGTCAAGCTGGACGAGCCCGACACCGTCGCCAAGACCGTGCTGTTGGTCGAGATGCTCCAGCGGGTGCACCGCACCTCCACGGCCCTCTTCCCCGCCGCGTACGACGCCGACCTCGGCGCCCTCGCCGCCGCCACCGCCGACAGCACCTGGCGCCGCGAGAACGGCGTCAAGCTCTCCTGGCTGCGCGGCCGCTCGCTGCGCAAGCAGGCCGTCGCCCTCGCCACCGACCGCCGCATCCGCCGGGAGGACCTGCACGAGGCCCTCACCTCCGCCGAGATCGAGCGCCGCGCCTGGGCCGCGCTCGCCCCGGCCGGCACCCTTCCGCGAGTGCCCGGCGCCGGCGCCCTGGTCGACCGCACCGCCCAGGCCTTCGAGGCGATCAACACCGGCCTGCGCGGCCTCGCCCGCCTGCTTCCCGACCACGACCTGGACGGGCTGCCCTTCGCCGAGCTGATCGACCTGGTCGAGCGGCTCGCCGCCGACGAGGGCACCCTCTACCGCCTGCCCACCATCCGCGGCCTGCGGGTCGGCCTGGAGGAGGCCGGCCTCGCCGACCTGCTCGCCGAACTCGCCGCAGCCAAGGCCGACCGCCGCGCCGCCGAGGCCGCGTACACGGCCCGCCAGGCGCTGGTCGCCGGGCAGCGGGACGGGCTCGGGGAGAAGGCCACCGCCACGGGGGATGCGGCGGTCGAGGAGCAGCCCGAGGCCGAGGACGCTGCCGAGGCGACGGACGAGGTCGCTGCCGAGGTCGACGGCGAGGCCGGTGCCGAGGAGGTTGTGGCCGATAAGGCCGGGACCGAGGAGTCGGTGGACCTGGCTGACGCCGAGGCGGCTGCCCTGCAGGCGCTGGCCGGTGGGCAGCGGGACGGGCTGGGAGAGAAGGCCCCGGCTCCGGTGACCGCTCCGGCGGAGGAGGCCGACGAGGCCGCCGCGGCGCCCGCGGCCGCTGAGGTCGAGGTCGAGGTCAAGCCCGAGCCCGAGCCCGAGCCCGAGGCCGAGGCCGAGGCCGAGGCCGAGATCACGCCTGAGGTCGAGACCGACGCCGAGGTCGAGGCGGAGATGTCGTCGAACACGGGTGTCGCGGACGACGAGCCGGCGACGGAGCAGGCCGACGAGGAGGCCCAGGCCGCGGTGGTCACCCTCCCGGCGCCCTCCCCGGCGGCCGACGACCTGGTGGCGGCCGCGACCGCCGCCCTGGCCGAGGCCGTGGATGAGGCCGTGGACGAGACCCCGGCGGAGACGGAACCGGAGGCCGACCCGGCCGCCGAGGTCGTTGAGGTCGAGGAGCCCGCCGCCGAGGTCGTGGTCGAGGAGCCGATCGCCGAGGTTGCGGCCGAGGCTGAGACCGAGGTCGAGGTCGAGGTCGTGCCAGTGGCCGAGACCGAGCCTGAGGCCGTCGTGACGGAGCCCGCCGTCGAGGAGCCGACCGCCGAGGTCACCGACGCCGTTGAGGCTGAGGTGAACGCGGTGGAGGAGCCCGCCGCCGAGACCGATGCGCCGGCGATCGAGACTGCCGAGACTGCCGCCGAGGTTGCGGCCGAGGCTGAGGTCGAGGCCGAGCCGGTGGCTGTCGCGGTGGAGCCCACCGTCGACGAGCCGGCCGCGGAGGTGGACGAGCCTGCCGTTGCGGTCGAGGTCGAGATCGAGACGGCTGAGGCCGTGGTCGCCGAGGCGGCTGCCGAGCCCGAGCCGGCCACCGACCCCGAGCCCGCTGTCGAGGAGCCCGTCGCCGAGACCGAGCCCGAGGCTGTTGCCGTGGAGGCGGCGGAGTCGGTGGTCGAGGCCGAGGATCCTGCCGTCGCGCCCGAGCCCGAGCCGACCGTCGAGGTCGCGCCGGTGGCCGAGCCCGAGCCTGTCGCCGTTGCCGAAGCCCCCGCTGCCGAGCCGGAGGCCGAGGTCCGTCCCGTGAAGCCGGACTTCACGCCCGGTCGCCCCGTGACCGCCTACTCCGCCGACGAGCTGCTCGCCGTGGTGCGGTGGGTGGACGGCGACGGCGTCGAGCGGACCGACGAGGAACTGCTGCGGGCGGCCATGAAGGAGCTGGGCTTCGCCCGCCTCGGTCCCCGGATCAAGGAGGCGCTGGGCGCCGCCGTCACCGCCGCGCGCGGCTGACGACACAAGCCGGCAAGGCCACACGGCCGCAGGGCACAGGGCCCGGGACGCGAACACGCGTCCCGGGCCCTGTCACGTTCCGGAGCACCTGCCCTCAGTCGGTGCTTTCCCTCCCGCCCTCGCTCAACCCTCGTGCCCCCCGTGTCATCGGCGGCCGTCGGTGAGTGGCGGTCGTCCTACGAGGCGCCCGTTCCGCCGCCCGGACCGTACGGGTGGTCGAGGGCCCGCCGCAGCACGGCGGGGGCGGTCACCAGCGAGGGGCCGTACCAGGTCAGGTGCCGTCCGCTGACCAGCGCCGCCGGCATGCCCGGGAACGCCTCCGGGCCGTCCTCGGCGGTGAAGCGGTACGGCTCGTCCGGCAGGACCACCAACTCGGGTCGGCAGGCGAGCAGTTCGGGCAGCGGAACGGCCGGGTAGCGCTCGGGGTGGTCGGCGTGGACGAGCCGCAGGCCCAGGCGGCACAGCAGGTCCCCGGCGAAGGTGTCGCGGCCGAGGACCATCCACGGGCGGCGCCAGATCGGCACGACGGTCCGCGGGCCGTCGCCCAGCGCGGGAGTGCCGCCGCTCCCGACCGGGGCCCAGGCCGCCTCCGCCTCGTCCAGCCACGGCGGCCGGGGCAGTCCGCAGGCGGTGGTCAGCAGCCGGTGCAGGGAGCTGAGGGCGTCGTCCAGGGTGCGGATGTCGGTGACCCAGACCGGGACGCCGGCCGCCCGTAGCGCGTCCAGGTCGGGGCGCCGGTTCTCCTCGTCGTTGGCGAGGACGAGGTCCGGCGCGAGCGCGACGATGCGCGGGACGTCCGGGTTCTTGGTGCCGCCGATCCGGGTGACGGACAGGTCGGCGGGGTGGCTGCACCAGTCGGTGGCGCCGACCAGCAGCCCGGGCGCGGTGGCGGCGACCGCCTCGGTCAGCGAGGGCACCAGCGAGACCACCCGGCGGGGCGGACGCGGCCCGAGCCGGACGGGGAGGTCGAGATCGTCGCGCGGGACGGTGGGGGCGGCCATCCGGCCAGCCTACGTCCGGCTCCGGGGCGAGGGCGCGCCGACGACGACCGGTCGCGAATCGCGGGGAACCCATCGACCCGGCCGCCCGACTACCTGGTCCGGGTCCGCAGTACGGGCCTTCGGCACGACCAGCCACGACCCACCCACGACCCAGCCACGACAAGCACCGAGCACGGTCACCAACGCGGTCACCAGCACCGTCACCGAGCACGGTCACCGACCAGGAGAGAGTTGTCATGCGCCCTCGCGTCGCCTGCGGAATCGCAGCCGCCGTCGCCCTGTTCGCCACGGCCTGCGGAAGCGGGACCGCGGGCGGGCCGAGCGCCTCCGTCACCGTCCGGGACGACCCGGGCGGTGGATTCCCCGTCAAGGTCGCCGACTGCGCGGGCAAGGAGACCAGCATCGCCAAGGCGCCCGCCAGGATCGTCACCAGCAATGCCGCCGGCCTGGAGCTGATGCTCCAACTCGGCGCGGGCGAGCGGGTGATCGGCACCGGCTTCCCGCCCGGCAAGGGAACCCTGCCCGCCGCCGTCGCCGAGCAGGGCGCCAAGGTGCCGGTGCTCGGGGACAAGGGCATACCCAAGGAGAAGCTGCTCGGCTCCGGCGCCGACCTCTACGTGGACACCTTCGGCGCGATGCCGATGATGGGCGGCGGCGCCACCGGACCGAGCGAGGAGGAATACGCGGCGGCCGGCATTCAGCACGTGTACCTGCTCTCCACCGCCTGCGCCGGGACGCCGAAGGCCGCCAAGGCGCCGCGCACCGACCTCGCCGGGATCGAGGACGACGTCCGCCGGCTGGGCGCCGTCACCGGCACCGCCGCGCGGGCGGAGGAACTGGTCGCCGGGATGGAGAAGCAGCTCGGCGAGGTCCGCACCGCGCTCGCCGCCGTGCCGGAGGGGCAGCGGCCGAGCTACTTCGTCTTCGACTTCGACGCCGGCACCAAGCAGCCGGTGGCGGTCTGCGGCCGGCAGGTCGCCAACGCCGTGATCACCCAGGCCGGGGCGCGCAACGTGTTCGCCGACTGCGACGCCGACTTCAAGCCCGGCTCCTGGGAGGACGTGGTCGCCAAGAACCCGGACTGGATCCAGCTGGCCGTGCGCAACCGGGGCAGCGAGGAGGCCACCCGCAAGGCCTTCGACGAGGCCGAGGCCTTCCTGAAGGGCTTCCCCGCGACCCAGGGCCTGAAGGCCGTCCAGGAGGGGCACTTCGTCCGGCTCGGCTCCGAGGTGACCACCATCGCGGGGGTGCGCAACGCCGAGGCCGTCCGGCAGATCGCCGCCACCGTCCACCCGGACCTCGTCAAGAGCGGGCAGTAGCCGGTGACGTCGGCCATCGCTCGCAACGAGCGCGGCGAAGCCCGCCCGGCCCGCACCCTGCGGGCCGGGCCGCTGGCCGTCGCCCTCGCCGTCGCCCTGGTGCTCGCGCTGACCGTCGCCGTCTCGCTCGGCTCGGTGGACGTCCCGCCCGGCGAGGTCTGGTCGGTGGTCGCCCGCCGGCTCACCGGTCGGGCCCCCGAACCCGGCACCCGCGACCTCATCGTCTGGCAACTGCGCGTCCCACGCGCCCTGTTGGCGGCCGTGGTGGGCGCCGGCCTCGGCCTGGTCGGCACCGCCGTGCAGGCCCTGGTCCGCAATCCGCTCGCCGACCCCTACCTGCTCGGCATCTCCTCCGGTGCCTCGCTGGGCGCGGTCGCCGCCATCGTCCTCGGCACCACCCTCGGGCTCCAGCTCTCCTTCGGCAGCGCGCTCGGCCTCACCGTCTCCCTGGCGGCGTTCGCCGGCGCGCTCGCCGCGTTCTCGCTGGTCTGGCTGATGGCCCGGCGCGGCGGCGGCTTCTCGCCGCTGCGGCTGGTCCTCGCGGGCATCGGCATCGCCCAGTTCCTCGGCGGCATCACCAGCTACCTGGTCCTGCAGACCCGCGACGAGCAGCAGACCAGGGGCGTGCTGTTCTGGCTGATGGGCAGCCTCGGCGGCGCCGTCTGGGCCCAACTCGCCGTCCCTGCCGTCGCCGTGGTGCTCGGACTGGCCCTGCTCCAGGCCCGCGCCCGGGGGCTCAACGCGATGCTGATGGGCGACGAGACGGCCGCCGGGCTCGGCGTGGACGTCACCCGGCTGCGCCGCGAGGTCTTCGTGGTCACCAGTGTGCTCACCGGGGTGCTGGTCGCCGTCTCCGGGGCGATCGGCTTCGTCGGGCTGATGGTGCCGCACGTGTGCCGGCTGCTGGTCGGCGGCGACCACCGGAGGCTGCTGCCGCTGTCCGCGCTCACCGGGGCGCTGCTGCTGGTCGTCGTCGACACGGTGGCCCGAACCGCCCTGGACGGTCAGGAACTGCCGATCGGCGTGGTCACCGCCGTCCTCGGCGCCCCCACCCTGCTCTACCTGCTGGACCGACGACTGGAGCGCAGTTGAGGATCGCCGTCGAGGACCTGAGCGTCGCCCTGGCCGGCCGGACGGTGCTGGCCGGGGCCAACCTGATCGCCGAGGAGGGGGAGATCGCCGGACTGGTCGGCCCCAACGGCAGTGGCAAGTCCAGCCTGCTGCGCACCGTCTACCGGCACCTGCGGCCCAGCGCCGGCCGGGTGCTGCTGGCCGGGCGGGACCTCGCGGAGCTGCGGCCCGCGCAGTCCGCCCGGCACATCGGGGCGCTGCCCCAGGAGCGCGGCGGGGACTTCGAGTTGAGTGTCCGCGAGGTGGTCGCGATGGGCCGCACCCCGTACAAGCGGGCCTTCGCGGCCGACGACGCCGAGGACCACCGGATCACCTCCGAGGCACTGACCAGGGTCGGCATGGCCGAGGCCGTCGACCGCCGGTTCGCCCAGCTCTCCGGCGGTGAACGGCAACGGGTGCTGCTGGCCCGGGCGCTCGCCCAGCAGCCGGACGTCCTGGTGCTGGACGAGCCGACCAACCACCTGGACGTCCGGCACCAGGTGGAACTGCTCGCCCTGCTCAGGGAGCAGCGCCGTACCACCCTGGTCGCCCTGCACGACCTCAACGCCGCCGCCTCGGTCTGCGACCGGCTGCACGTCCTGCACGGCGGCGCCCTGGTGGCCTCCGGGACACCGCGCGAGGTGCTGACCGCCGAGCTGCTGGCCGAGGTCTTCGGCGTACGGGCGGCGGTGGTCGAACACCCCCTCACCGGCGATCCGTTGATCGCCTTCGACCACCGGTCCCCGGCAGCGGCGCAGGCGGCCGTGCCGGGGCGGTAGCCCGTAGCGGCGCTTCTGCTAGTGGCACTCGTAGTGGCGGGGGCCCCCCCGCCCCCCCGACCCAAGGGCCCCCCCCCCCCCCCCCCCACAACAAAACAACCCCAAACCCCCCCCCCCCCCCCCGCCCAAAAAGGCGGCCCCCCCCCCCCCCCGCCCCCCCCCCCCCCCCCCCCCCCCCCCCCCCCCCCCCCACAACCCCAAAG